>JBFWJK010000070.1:0-15750 GCA_050253255.1 Desulfobacteraceae bacterium
GAATCTGGCTTTTTTAAGAATTCTGGCTTTTATACCAACAGAATAAGATATTACGAAATGTTAAGAAATTTTAAAGACACAGGTTTTAAAATTAATTGTTTGGAAAATACTGAATGGAAGTTTTTACCCATAAAATTAAGTAAACTTCAAAAAAAATATCAGAAACTGAGTTTAAATGATCTTAGAGTATCTGGATTTAAAATTGTTATGACTAAATAAAATGAAAAAAATAATATATTTTGTATCCGAAGATTGGTATTTTTGTTCACATAGACTACCTATTGCAAGGGCTGCTAAAAAAAGCGGCTTTGAAGTTGTTGTGGTGACAAATGTTGATAAACATGAAAAAATAATAACTAGTGAAGGTTTCAGGTTAATACCAATAAAATTGAATAGAAGAGGGAAAAATCCTTTAAAAGAGTTAAATATTATTTTTAACTTGATTAGAATTTTTAAAAAGGAAAAGCCTGATATTGTTCATAATGTAGCGTTGAAACCTGTTATTTACGGTTCCGTTGCTGCCTTCTTTTCACCTAAGTCTTACGTTGTAAATGCTTTAGCTGGTCTTGGTTATATTTTTTCAGGAAATAATTTTTTTTCTTCTTTTTCCAGATCTGTTTTTATTGGAATATATAAATTAATTTTTTTTAATAAAAAAACTATTGGTTTATTCCAAAACCCGGAAGATAAAAATATCTTCATTTCAAAAAAAATATTACCCAAAGAACGGACTGAACTCATTAAAGGTTCTGGGGTTGATGTAAAACAATATGAACATAAAGAAGATAGTGAAGAAACTTATATGAAGATCCTCATTGCTTCAAGAATGCTTTGGAGTAAAGGTATAGGTGATTTGATAAAAGCATCCCATATTTTAGCTCAAAAAAAAATTAAATTTAAAACTATAATAGTTGGTAAACCTGATACTTGTAATCCAGATTCCATTCCTCTGGAAAAACTGGAAGAGTGGAGTAAGTTGCCATATGTCGAATATTTGGGCTACCAAAGTCAGATGCATAAAATTATAAAAAATTCAAATATTATTGCTTTGCCTACAACATATGGCGAGGGTGTACCTAAGTTTTTAATTGAGGCTGCATCTTCAGGGCGTCCAATAGTTACTAATAACGAGCCAGGATGTAAAGAAATAGTTAAAAATGGTGTGAATGGCTTTCTTGTTCCTGCAAAAAATATTGAAAAACTTGCAGATGCTTTGGAACTTTTAATTTTAAACAGAGATTTAAGATTAAAGTTTGGTAAAGCCGGAAGAAAAATTGTAGAAAATGAATTCTCAGAAGAAATAGTAATAGAAAAGACTTTAAATTTATATAAAAGTTTGCTCAATAAATGAAAAAAAAGCTTATTATAACAGGTTCAAACGGATTTATTGGTAGTTTTCTTCTTAAGCAGTTTAAAAAAGATTATAATCTTTTTGGTGCAGATCTTGGAGAAAAAATTTATGAGTCTACTGACTTTAAGTATTGTAATATTGACATTTCAAGTTATTACTTATGTGAAGAATTTATTGATTTCATAAACCCTGATATAATTATCCACTGCGCAGGAATAGCCCATCAAAAGCTTGGTGGGGCGGATAAGGATACTTATTTCAAAGTAAACAGTGAAGCCACTTTAAACCTTGCTGATGCTGCAGCAAAAATAAATCCTGATGTTCATTTTGTATTTTTGTCTTCCATTTCAGTTTACGGTGAAAATTTTCCTGATGAACAACCAGTTATTGAAGAATCTGATTTAAATCCATCCAGTGATTATGCAAAAAGCAAGCTTGATGCTGAGATAAAGCTGATTGATTTATATAAAAATGGTGTATTAAAAAAATTAGATATATTAAGGCTTGCTCCTGTTTATGATTCTGACTGGACATTAAATCTTGATAAAAGAGTTTTTGGGCCTAAAGAGCTTTTCTATTTAAAATTTGGAAGCGGTAAGCAAATGCTTTCTGCGGTTTCAAGAAAAAATCTTGTCGATTTTATTGAATACAGAGTTAAAAATGCTGGTTCAAAAGAAGATGAGTTTTTAAATATATTTAATGTATGTGATCTTAATCCTTATTCGTTTAAAGAAATAATTAATATTTTTAAAAGATCTGATTTAAAACCTGAAAGACCAGTTTTTAGAGTTCCTTTAAGTTTTGTCTGGCTAGTAACAAGACTGGCAGGGATGGTAATAAAAAGTAAAAGATCGTGGATATATTCCTGTTACGATAAAGTTGCCAAAGATCTTGTTTTTGATAATACTAAAATGCTTGAAACTGGTTTTAAACCTGAAAAAAATTTAAAAGATATATTTTTAAAATAATATGAAATATTCAATTTTATTCATTGATCCATTTATTATCAGTTTTTTCGGTTCATGGCTTATAAAATCATACGGTTATGAGCTTGGTATAATAGATGTTCCAAGCGAGAGAAGTTCGCATGAAAGAATTATTCCAAAAGGCGGCGGAATAGGGATTTTGTGTGCTTTTATTTTAGGGGGATTTTATTTTAAGATCTCCTTATTTTTTTTAGTCCCTGCTGTTTTGTTATCTTTAGTCAGCTTTTTTGGTGACAAGTTTGATATTAATCCAAAGATAAGGCTTTTTGTTCAGTTTTTGTGCAGTTTTGTTTTTTTGTTTGGGGTTTTGATATCAGGAAGTTCTGATATTGTAAATTATTCTACATTTTTATTTTTTGCTGTTTTTATTGTCGGAACTGCAAACTTTTATAATTTTATGGATGGTATTAACGGAATTGCAGGTATTACAGGAGCAATAGCCTTTTTGTTTCTTGGGTTTTTTGGGTATTTAAATGATTTTCAGTTAAATCCCGTATTATTTTGTTTTTCTGTTGCTGCGGCATGTATTGGTTTTCTTCCTTTTAATATTCCTGATGCTAAAGTTTTTATGGGTGATATTGGAAGTGTTTTGCTTGGCTTTGTTTTTTCCTGTTTTGCAGTTCTTTTTTCTAATACTTTTCTTGATTTTATATGTATCTGCGGGTTTTTATTTCTTTTTTATGCAGATGAACTTACAACCATGTATATTCGTATTAAAGACAGGGAAAAACTTAGTAAACCCCATAGAAGACATTTATACCAGCTTTTTGCAAATGAGCTAAATATTAAACATTGGAAAGTCTCTTTTGTTTTTGGTATTGTGCAGATATTAATATCAATTGCAGTTTTAGCTCTTAAACAATTTGGAATAATTCCTGTTTTATTTTTTTATGCTTTTACTTTTGGATTTTTTATTTATGTTTCAAATCTGGTTAGAAAGAAAATAAGAAACCTTGCTTTTAATTAAAATACAGAGAAAAAATGATGAAATCATGGCCGTCATATACAGAAGAAGAAGCAGAAGCAGTAAAACAAGTGCTTTTATCCAACAAGGTAAACTACTGGACAGGTGAAGAGTGCAGAAAGTTTGAAGAAGAATTTGCAGCTTATTGTAACTGCAAATATGGTGTTGCACTTGCCAACGGAACGGTTGCTATAGATTTGGCCCTGAAATCTCTTGGTATTGGCCCTGGACATGAAGTTATTGTAACACCGCGTACTTTTCTTGCTTCTGCAAGCTGTGTTGTAAATGCTGGTGCGATTCCTGTTTTTGCCGATGTTGACCTTGTTTCACAAAATATTACTCCAGAAACTATTGAAAAAGTAATAACAGATAAAACAAGAGCAATTATCTGTGTTCATGTCACTGGTTGGGCTTGTGAGATGGATGGGATTATGAATCTTGCAAAGGAATATAATCTTAATGTTATTGAAGACTGTGCACATGCACATGGAGCAAAATATAAAGGTATTCCTGTTGGAAGTTTTGGAGATGTTGCTGCCTGGTCCTTTTGTCAGGATAAAATTATGACTACAGGCGGTGAGGGCGGAATGCTTACCACAAACAATAAAGAAATATGGGAAAGTGCATGGTCATATAAAGATCACGGCAAATCATGGAAAGCAGTATATAAAAAAGATCATCCTCCCGGGTTCAAGTGGTATCATGAAGATTTTGGTACAAATTGGCGAATGACAGAAATGCAGGCTGTTTTAGGAAGGATTCAGCTTAAAAAACTTGATTCATGGGTGGAGCAGAGACGAAAAAATGCTTGTTTTTTAAATGAAAGTTTTAAAGAAATAGATGGAATAAGGGTTACAATTCCTCCTGAACATATTTATCATTCCTATTATAAGTATTTTATTTTTATTGAACCTGAAAGGTTCAGGCATAGATGGGACAGGCACAGGATGATGATGGAAATATTAAAACATGACATTCACTGCATGAGCGGCGGAGTGTGTCCTGAAGTTTACCTTGAAAAAGCTTTTGAAAAGTATGGTCTTATGCCTGAAAAAAGACTTGAAAATGCAAAGGAACTTGGAGAGACAAGTCTTATGTTTCTTGTTCATCCTACTCTTTATGAAGAGGATATGGCTGTTGTTGCCGGTGTTGTTAAATCTGTTGCTGAAAAAGCTTTTAAGTGAATTATTTTTTTGTTATTTAGCATTATCTTTCATGGGTTCCCAAGCTGGAGCTTTGGAACCAGTAGCAAAAAAAAAAGTAAAATGATTTTATTTGGTTTAAGTTTAAAATGAGGATTATTTATAAATGAGTAATTACCCTGTAAATTATAATAACGAATATGCAAGACCCTATGAAGAAGATGAAATTTCTTTGGTTGATATTGCAAAAATTATTGTTAAGAGATGGAAATGGTCTGTAGGTGTTTTTATTCTTTGTATGGTTTTAGGTGCTGGTGGTGTTTTCTTAAGAGGTTTTGCCGGAGTTCCGGTAGACTATACTTCTATATACAGAGTTGCAGAAAAAGCACCGGGTGAACCAATTATATCATTAAAAGCAACAGGTGAAAAAACAGAACTTTATTATATTGGTCTTGTAATACAAAATTTTATTGAACAGAAAAAAGTTGAAGAGCTTCCTTTTAAAATTGAAGTTGAAACTTCAGATCCTTCAGGCTTTGTGGTTATTAAATCTTCTTCTGTTGAAGGAGATAATGAAACACTTAATCAAATTAAAGATGTTCACAAAGAGCTTGTTGATATTATTGCAAAAGAGGAATCTGTTTTTATTAATCATAAAAAAGAGATTACTGAAAGAAACCTTAAGAATGCTAAAGAAGCTCTTGATATGCTCAAAACAGCTGAAAGCCTTTATGTTGTGGAACTTTCAGCAAAATATATGGATCAGATTGTAAGTTTTGAAAATGCCTTGGATGGACTTCGGCCAGGAGAACTTTTACAGCTTGCTTATGGAAATAAGCCTGATAGTAAAAAGAGGCTATTTTTAGTTTTGATTGCTTTCAGCAGTTTTTTTATTGCTTTTATAACACCATTTTTTGTAGAGTTTGGTGCCAATCTGAGACAAAGTTTAAAAGAAGATAAAGAAAAAAAATAGTTTTCTTTTACAATTTGATAAATCAGGCGGCAATAAATTTGCCGCCTTTTTTTATTGAAACTATAAATATCCAAGCCTTGTAAGCTCCTGAATAACCTGCTGAGCACATTCTTCAGGCGAAAACATTGTTGTATCAATTGTTACTTCAGGATTTTCAGGTATTTCATAAGGGTCGTCGACTCCTGTAAAATCTTTTATAAGACCTTTTTTAGCTTTTTCATACATTCCTTTTCTGTCTCTTCCTTCACACACATTTAAAGGCGTTGATACAAAAACTTCAATAAATCCGCCGTTAGGCTCAATAAGTTCCCTTATTTTTTCTCTTGTATGGGCGTATGGTGCAATGGGGGCGCAGATTGCAATTCCTCTGTTTTTGGTTATTTCATTTGCAACAAAACCAATTCTTTCAACATTTATATTTCTGTGTTCCTTTGAAAAAATAAGCTCCTTTGAAAGGTTTCTTCTTACTATGTCGCCGTCAAGAAGAGTAACAGGCCTTTTGCCTATTTCAAGAAATTTTGAATAAAGAACTTTTGCAATTGTAGACTTTCCCGCACTTGGAAGTCCTGTGCAGAAAATTGTAAATCCCTGTCTTGAGGGCGGAGGATAATTTTTTTCTATCTCTTCTATAACTTCAGGGAAACTTGCCCATGAAGGAATATTTTTCCCAAGTTTTATTCTTTTCCTTATTTCCTCTCCTGAAATTGACAAAGACTGCATGGAATCAGGTATCTGGTCAATAAACTGATATTCCTCCTCAAAATATACATACCTCATTTCTGATACAGGAATAATATTTATGTCTATTTCTTTTGAAAATTCTTTTGTTCTTTTTTTTATCAGCTCATTGTCATAAAAATATCCGGATCTGTCATTAAACATTGGGTTTGAATGTCCGTGTCCTACAATGAAATCAGAGCAACCGTAGTTTTTTGAAATGACTGAATGGAAAAGAGCGTCTTTATAACCTGCAAACCTTAAATAAAGAGGCAGGATATTGAGTCTTGAGCTGTTGAGTGGGAATTTGTCTATAATTTTTTGTGTTGCTCTTATTCTTGTAAATCTGTCAAAATCTTCTGGTTTGGTTTCACCTGCTATCTGATTTATAAGAAGTTTTTTCTTATGATCTTTTATTATGTTAAGGCAAAGCTCAAACTGAAGCCTGTGGAGCGGATGCCTTGTCTGGAATGCTGCAATATCCTGCCAGCCTGATTTTACAAAAGTCTGTCTCAACTCTTCAGGAGAAAATCTCAACAGCCTGAAGTCATAGTGAACCGGGAGTTCAATTGCTTTTATTGTGCCGCCAATGTAATAATCTTTTGTCTTTGTTTTAAGATATTTAATTCCGGGATGTTCCGTATTATCAGTATCAAAGAGTTTTAGAGCCTCTTTTGCCTTATCAGCTTTCCAGATATCTTCTATTTCAATTATTGCAAGCTGAAATCCTTCCTGATCTGTGAGAGCCGCCTGTGTCTGATTTTTTAGGGCTTCATATGTTTTCTGGTCAATATCAAGGCATACTGGAACCGGCCAGAAAATACCCTCGGATGTTTCCATTTTTTCAAGAACCAGATCATAGTCTTTTTTGTTCATAAATCCTTTGAGAGGAGAAAGACCTCCGTTTGCCAAAAGCTCGAAATCAAGAAGAGACCGCTCACTTAAAGCAATCTGGACAAGATTGCCTGCCTTTTGTTTCAATAGCTGTTTTTCAGTTTCATCTGGAAGAGTATTTTGAAGTTTACCCTTATACGGAGGGTTTATGTTGTTTGGCATTTTTTTGTCCTGTTTGATTGAAAAATATGAAACACTTACCTGAATTGATCGATTTTCAACTTATGACTTAATCAGGCTACAATAAAGTATGGGTTTGACAAGTCTTTCTTATTATAAAAAAGGTTTTTACCGGTTAAAAGATTTTTTACCTCAAGTCCTGCTCCTTCGCATACAGCATGTCCTGCAGCTGTATCCCATTCCATTGTTTTTCCGGTTCTTGGGTAAACATGTGCAAGACCTTCTGCCATTTTACAGAATTTAAGGGAGCTTCCGGCAGATATTAAAACTAAATTGCTGTAAACTTTTTCTTTTTCTTTTATGAAGTTTTTAAGTTCTTCATTTTGATGGGATCTTGTTGCAATTATTGTATATTCATCTGGTTTTTTATCTGAATATATTTTTTCAGAAATATTTATAAAATCATTTAAATCTTTTTTTGTGTCTGTGTTTTCAGATATATCTGGAATTTTATAGGAGGTATTGTTAAAGGCAAAGTAAAGTGTCTTTAAAACAGGGAGGTATACAACTCCTGCAACTGGTCTGTTTTTATGTATAAGAGCTATATTTACAGTAAATTCTCCGTTTTTCTTTAAAAATTCCTTTGTTCCGTCAAGCGGGTCTACAAGAAAGTAATAGTCCCAGTATTTTCTGTCTTCATAATCTATATTTTTTCCTTCTTCACTTAAAAGAGGAATTTTAATTATTTCCAGATGTTTTTTTATAATATTGTGGGCTTTTTTGTCTGCTATTGTAACAGGGGAGTTGTCCGATTTTTTTTCTAATTCAAAGTCTGCATCTGGGTCGTTGTATATTTCCATAATTTTTTTACCGGCATCTATTGCGGCAATTATTGATTGATAAGTGCAGTTTTCAATATCCAAAATAACTCCGTTTTTTTCAGTTAATGATTTTTGATTAAATTATATTTTTTTTCCTTTTGTGTAAAGTTTAAAGGGGGTGGGGTTTTTACATGCTTTGGTTTTGTTCTTTTTTTGATTTATGCTGGTTTACTGGTTTTCAAACTTCTGTTTGGGAATCTTTGGTTTGATAAAACTGATTTTATATCAATTGTTTACATTCCCAAGCTGGAGCTTGGGAACGAGCAGATGAGCAGAAATTTTGGAACTGGAAAAGCAGTTAAAGCAGATTATTTTGAAACAGAATCTGCTTTTTTTGTTTCTTTTTATTACCTGTGATATAAATTGCTTTATCATGAATTGAACGTTTCATGTTTTTTACTGAATAAATTTTTAATTGATTCAGTATATTATATATATAAAATATGAAACTCTCAATTCAGGTTCATATAAAGTTACGGAGGTAATAATGAAAAATCTGCCAATAGGTGTGGCGTCTTTCAAAAAGATAATAGAAGGCAATTGTTATTATGCCGATAAGACCATGTTTATAAAAAAGCTTTATGACGGAGGTTCTTATTATTTTATTTCCAGGCCGAGAAGATTTGGAAAAAGTCTTTTTACAGATACTTTAAAAGAAGCCTTTTTGGGCAATAAAGATTTGTTTAAAGGTCTTTACCTTGAAAACAACTGGAACTGGGAAGAGACTTTTCCTGTTATTTTACTCAGTTTTGGAGGCGGAGTAATTGCAGACAGATTGGATCTTGACAGAAAAATTAATTTTCTGCTTCATAAAACAGCCGGAGAATATGGAATAGAATTTCATTTTGATTCAGTGCGTGAAATGTTTACAGAACTAATTGAAGGGCTTTATCATAAATATGATAAGCGGGTAGTCATTATTGTAGATGAATATGATAAACCTCTCCTGGATAATATAACTGACAAAAAAATTTCATATGAAATAAGAGAAGGGCTGAAAAATATATATTCAGTAATAAAAGACAGTGATGCTTATGTAAAATTTGCCTTTTTAACTGGTGTGAGCAAATTTTCCAAGGTAAGTCTTTTTTCTGGTTTGAACAATCTTGAAGATATAACTCTTTCAGAAGAATTTTCTGCAATATGCGGTTATACCCAAAATGATCTGGAAACTGTTTTTAAAGACAGACTTAAAGATTTTGATTCTGAAAAAGTAAAAAACTGGTATGACGGCTATAATTTTTTGGGAGAGTCTGTTTATAATCCTTTTGATATTCTTTTGTTGTTTAAGCAAAAAAAGTTTTTAAACTACTGGTTCCAGTCAGCAACCCCAAATTTTTTAATAGATATAATCAAAGAAAAAAAGTACCCCGTTGCAGATTTTGAGAACTTAAAAGCAACAGACAATATTTTAAGCAGTTTTGATTTAGATATAATAGAACTTGAAACAATTTTGTTTCAGACAGGATATTTAACCATAAAAGGTGTCAGGGAACTTGGGAATACAAGGGTATACAGCCTTTCCTATCCAAACCTGGAAGTGAAAATGAGTCTTACAGACTTTATTCTTCAGTATTTTTCAAATCAGGTAAGTAAAAAAGATTTAGCCAAAATAGAGCTTTACGAAATAATAGAATCAAACAGGATAGATGATTTAAAAGAGCTTTTTTATTCATTTTTTGCCTCAATACCAAATGACTGGTACAGAAAAAATCAGCTTTCAGGTTATGAAGGCTATTATTCTTCAATTTTTTACTGCTATTTTACAGCTCTTGGTTTTGATGTAACTGCTGAGGATACAACAAACAAGGGCCGTCTTGATATGAGTGTGAAGTTTGAAAACAGGGTTTATGTATTTGAGTTCAAGGTAAATCAGCTTGCTAAAGATCAGGGCCGGGCTCTTATACAGCTTAAAGATAAAAAATATCATGAAAAGTTTGTTTCAGATTTTGATGAAATTTATCTTATTGGTGTTGAGTTTGACTGTGATGAAAGAAATATTACGTGTTTTGAGTGGGAAGCTTTGGTTTAGTTGAAAGTATTATTATATCAATGGGTTGCATTCCCAAGCCGGAGTTTGGCAACGAGCCGCCAGGGCCTCAGCTTGTCTGAAAAGAGATTAAAGATACAGATAATACTGAAAGTCAAACATGGAAGAATGTTTGAAGTGGTGTTTGTTGAGAAAGTTTTCCATAAATTGGGTTGTTGAAAAAACGTAGAGCATTTTGCCGTTAACTTCAAGCAGGTCTTCAATAATATGGTCAAGTGTGATCTGTCCGACTCCGTGTCTCATGTTTTCTGGTCTGAAGTTGTATCCGTTGGGATAAAAAAATTTGAGATGACCGATTATATCGTCATTTTTCAATGAATTTTCCAGGCAGTCCCTGTAAACGCTGCAGCAGTTCTGGCATTTCTGTGATTTATAGTGAATGAGGTTTTTTAAAAACATATCTGCTTTACCGGATATGTCTCTGTCACTGTAATGGGTTAGAATTTTGTAGTGAAGTGCTTTTTCCCGGTCTGATTTAAAAACCTGAAAGTCTACGGAGTTTTGGTTTATACCCATTGAGCAATCCTTAAATAAATATATCTTAAGGATAAACTTATACCTGATAAAAATAATTACAACTTTAATTTACAGGTCAGATGTTTTTTCAGTGAGAATTCAGGACTGCTTATCTGCAACAAGAAGTTTTACTCCGTAAAAATCCATTAGATCTCTGAATTTTTTATCAGGTTTTTTGTCAGTGACAAGATAGTCCACATCTTCAAGGGTTCCTATTCTGACCATTGCATTTCTTGAAAATTTTGTGTGGTCTGCGAGGAGAAAAATGTTTCTTGAATTTGCAATTATCTCCCTGGCCGCCCTTACTTCATGATAGTCATAGTCAAGAAGTGTTCCGTCCTCATCAATACCTGATACCCCGATAATACCATAGTCAACTCTGAACTGCTTTATGAAGTCCACAGTTGCCTCTCCGGTTATACCCTTGTCCCTGTGTCTTACCATACCTCCGGCAACTATTACTTCACAGGTGTCATTGGAGCTGAGTATCATGGCTACATTCAGGTTGTTTGTTATAACTTTTATACCTTTGAGAGATGAAAGGGCAATAGCGGCTTCTTCCGTTGTTGTGCCGATATTTATAAATATAGATGCTCCGTCAGGTATTTCCCTGGCAACCAGATTTGCAATTCTCTGCTTTTCTTCATGGAGCATCGATTTTCTGGCAGAATAGTCGACATTCTGCACGCTTGATGAAATACCTGCTCCTCCGTGGTATCTTGTAAGGATATTGAGATCACATAATTTGTTTATGTCTCTTCTGATTGTCTGGGGGGTGACATCAAAATGCTTTGCAAGCTCCTCTATTGGCGCAAAGCCTTTTTCCTTGACTATATCGACAATGTCATTTTGTCTTTTTGAAAGTAAATCTTTTTTATTGTGAAAAGTCTGCATCATATTTGTGTTCATTTAAGTCTGTCCCCCTGGAGCTGTTTTTTTGGAAATGAATGCTATCACCCAAATTAAGTTCAAACAAGTTAAAAGTTGGATAAGCCTGATATAAAAGGGCTTGAACTGGATTTGCAGTTTTTGTGTCTGTTCGTTTTGTTGTTATTTGAAAATAAAAATGTTTGTAAGTGAAAATAATTCTGGACATGATTTCTTTTTGTGCTAAGAAAAGAAACATATATGAAAAAAGCCGGAGGATAAGAAAAGATGGAAACAGAGGTGTTAATTATCGGAGGCGGTGCTACGGGAGCCGGGATTGCAAGGGATCTGTCCCTCAGAGGTGTAAGCTGCATTCTTGTTGAACAGGGAGATTTCAATAATGGTGCAACCGGTGCGAACCACGGTCTTCTTCACAGCGGAGCCAGATATGCTGCAAAAGACTGCGAAGCTGCTTCAGAGTGCAGAACAGAAAGTGATATTCTTAAACGGCTGGCTCCTCACTGTATTGAAAACACAAAAGGACTTTTTGCCGCAGTTGAGGGAGACGATGAGGAATATGCGGAATCCTTTCCTGTCATGTGCAGCAAGGCCGGCATTTCTGCACAACGGCTTTCAGTTGAAGAGGCAAGAGAGATTGAGCCGAATTTAAGCGAGAGCATAATCTCTGTTTTTCAGGTTGAAGATGCTTCAATCGATCCTTTCAGGCTTACACTGGATAATATTAATGATGCTGTTGAAAACGGAGCAAGGGTTTTTCGTTTTACTGAGGTCGAAGGGTTTGCAAAAGACGGGAAAACAATAAAATCAGTTTTTCTGCGTGACAGGAAAACAGGCAGTGTTTTTGAAATTGAGGCTGAACAATACATAAATGCCTCGGGCGCATGGGCAGGAAAACTAGCCTCTCTTGCCGGAGGATATATTCCAATGGTCTATTCAAAGGGTACTCTTCTGGTTACTTCATCAAGAATTAATAAAAGGGTAATCAACAGGCTTCGTCCTCCGGGGGATGCAGACATTCTTGTTCCCGGAGGCACTGTTTCAATCATAGGAACAACATCGGTTGAAATTAAGGATCTCAGTGATATCAGACCGACACCTGCGGAAGTCGATTTTATTATTTCCGAAGGAATGAAGATGGTTCCCGCACTTCAGGACACAAGATATGTGCGTGCCTATGCAGGAGTAAGACCTTTGGTGTGTTCAGGCCCGGAAACAGGAAGAAAAATTTCAAGAAATTATACTCTTATGGATCATGAAGAGCAGGGGCTTGAAAATTTTATTACGATTACCGGAGGTAAGCTTACTACTTTCAGGCTTATGGCTGAAAAGACCTGCGATCTTGTATGTCAAAGACTTAAAAACAGCAGCCCGTGTCTTACCTCTGAAGTCCCGCTCCCTGAGTCAAAAGATTCAAGCTGGACAATGCCCGGCAAGTCATCACAATTTCTGATCAGCTCAGGTTCTTCTGACGATACTGTATTATGCGAGTGCGAAATGGTGACAAAATCAATGGTCGATTCAGTTGTCAAAGAGATAATTAAAGAAGGACGTGTTCCGGGATTGAAGGAAATCGGCTTAAGAACGAGGATCGGCAAAGGGAGCTGTCAGGGGTGCTTCTGTTCTTTCAGGACTGCGGCATACCTTTATGACTCAGGCGTTTTGAAAAATGCTGCCGGCATAAATGAAATAAAAGAATTCATAAATGAGAGATGGAAAGGAGTCATGCCTCTTGCAAGGGGTCGTGAACTTATGCAGGCAGAACTTCAGGAAGCATATATGTGCAGTCTTTTCGGATTTGAAAACTGAAAAAAACAAGGTGATAAAATGAGCGGAAATGAACCAGAAAAATTTGAGCTGGCTGTCATAGGAGCAGGGACTGCCGGAATTGCATCTTCTGTTTTTGCTTCATACAGAGGAATTAAAACTTTTATGGCCGGACGATCTTCAGAACTTGGATTTGCAAGCGGGTGTCTCGATCTTCTTGGGTGTGAGCCTCTATCAGGACGTAAGAATTTTTCAAATCCATGGGAGGGGATCGATATTTTGCTCAATGTAAACCCCGGGCATCCTTACAGTAAATTATCAAAAGATTCAATAATGTCCGCTTTTAATGAATTTTCCGGGTTTATGTCCTGTGCAGGCCTTCCTTGTGTAAATCAGAACAGGAAAAACAGCTTTATTATTACTCCGGCAGGAACTGTTAAACCAAGTTTCTGTATTCCCAGAAGCATGTATGAGGGGTTTTGTGCAGTTGAAGAAAAAAAAAGAATTCTTGTTGTCAGCATAAGAGGGCTTAAAGGCTTTTCATCTGTTCAGATCTGCAGCGGTCTTGCAGAACTCGGAATAGACTGCTGCCCGGCTGAGATTGACTTCCCGGGGAATAAAAAGTCTGAACTGAATTGCGAAAGAATGGCCTGGGATATTGAAATGTCTGGTTTTTTTGAAAGTTTCGTAGAAAAAATAAAAGGCTGTGTCAAAAATGAAAATGCAGTGGGAATACCTGCAGTTTTAGGTATTTACAGGTCTGAGGAACTCAGGATAAAAATGGAGCAGATACTTAACCTTCCTGTTTTTGAAATCCCTACTTTTTCTCCTTCTGTTCCGGGATTGAGAATGAAGGAAAAATTTATTGAGAAATTAAATGAAAAAGGGGTGAAAACAGAAGTTAATTCAAGAATTGAAAAAATTGAAAAAGATAAAGACAATAATTTTCTCCTTACTCTTGAAAACAATTTTCAGAAACAAAAAATCCGTGCAGAAAATATTATTCTTGCAACAGGCCGTTTTCTGGGCGGAGGGCTTAATGCAGAGAAAAGAAAGGTTTTCGAGCCGCTCATGGGGCTTTATGTCGACCAGTCTGAATCAGGATATGATTGGTATGATAAGGATTTTTTTGCAGGTAAAGGCCATGCAATAAACCGGTGCGGAATACCTGCCGACAGATATTTCAGGCCTGTTGATAAATACGGTATTGTACGTGATGACAATCTTTATGCTGCAGGAAGTATTCTTGCCGGTCAGGACTGGAAAAGGGAAAAAAGCGGTTCAGGTATTGCTATTGCAAGTTCATACGCTGCTGTATCAGCATTGTCCAGAAAGCTGAAAAATGAAAAATCCAATAAAATTTGTTCAAAAAACAAAGAAAATGCTGCCTGAATTTTCGGAAAAAATCAAAATTTAGTTTTATATTGTTGTTGGAAAACGAACATAATATTGTAATTTTTTTCAAAAGCGAATATTTTGGGTTGATTTCCAGACTTTATTGAAATAAAGAACTAACATTGTTTATGAGGTTGACCAGAAAATCTCACTTTGAAAGCATTCGGTATTTTCTTATGGTCTTAAAGTATTAATTTTTACGGGGGTAAGTTAAGATGTCTAGTTTTTTGGGTGAACTAATTGGGACAATGATTCTTGTTATTTTCGGCTGCGGTGTTGTAGGCGGAGTTGTTCTTGACAAATCCAAGGCACAGAATTCAGGATGGATTGTTATTACTTTCGGCTGGGGTTTTGCAGTTGCATTTGCAGTTTATGTTGTAGGCAAATATTCAGGCGCTCACATAAATCCTGCTGTTACTCTGGGGCTTGCATTCAGCGGAAGCTTTCCCTGGGCTCAGGTGCCTTTGTATATTGCAGCACAGATGATAGGTGCTTTTGTGGGCGCATGTATTGTTTATCTTCATTACCTTCCTCACTGGGCTGAAACAGAGGATAAAGATGCAAAGCTTGCTGTTTTTTCTACAGATCCTGCAATACCTAACACCTTTGCAAACCTTGCTTCGGAAGTAATTGGTACTGCTGTTCTTGTATTTGGTCTTCTTGGTATCGGTGCAAACAATTTTTCTGAAGGCCTTAATCCTCTTATAGTCGGTTTTTTCATTGTTGCAATCGGTCTTTCCCTTGGGGGAACCACAGGTTATGCAATAAACCCTGCAAGAGATCTTGGGCCAAGACTTGCTCATTTTCTTCTGCCTATTGCGGGGAAAAGAGATGCAAACTGGAGCTATGCCTGGATTCCTGTTGTAGGGCCTGTTATCGGAGGATTTCTTGGGGCTCTTTTATATAAAGTTCTTATTGCGGCGTAATTTTAATGTTAAAACAAAGAAACAGCTGAACAAAAAATACCGTTTTTAAGTTATTGATTGAGTGTGGAATTTTTTGAATGAAAGAGGCAATGTCAGCTGAGCTTTAATTTAAAAATTTGGAGAGAAGCCATGTCTGAAAAAAAATACATTCTTGCAATAGATCAGGGAACTACAAGTTCTAGA
>JBFWJK010000071.1:0-15562 GCA_050253255.1 Desulfobacteraceae bacterium
GGTTTTTCAGAAACCAAACCCTTTTCCCAAAACAATTTATGAAAATGTTGCCTATGGTTTGAGGGTAAACGGGATCAAGGATAAAAACTATATTCAGTCCCAGGTGGAAAAAAGTCTCAAGCAGGCTGCTTTATGGGATGAAGTCAAACACAGGCTTAAGGACAATGCTTTAGGGCTTTCAGGAGGCCAGCAGCAGAGACTTTGTATTGCAAGGGCTCTTGCCGTTGAACCGGAAGTTTTGCTAATGGACGAGCCTGCCTCTGCATTAGACCCGATTGCAACCACAAAAATTGAAGAACTTATACATGAACTTAAAAAAAATTATACAATAGTAATTGTAACTCATAATATGCAGCAGGCGGCAAGGGTATCTGATGTAACTGCCTTTTTTTACATGGGTGAACTGATTGAAGCTGCAGATACAGATACAATTTTTACCAATCCCGGCAATAAAAAAACAGAAGATTACATAACAGGCCGTTTCGGCTGATAAAGGGGTTTTTTATGAGACTTCAAAGAGAAATTGAAAATATTAAAAAAGATATATTGACCCTTGGCGCCATGGTAGAAGAAAGAGTTGAAAATGCAAGCGAGGCTCTTTTTGAAAGAAATTCAAACCTTGCAAGGCAGGTGGTGGAATCGGATAATGAGGTTGATCTGAAGGAAGTGGAGATTGAAGAGGAATGTCTTAAGGTTATAGCTCTTCACCAGCCTGTTGCAACAGATCTGAGATTTCTTGTAAGCTGCATAAAAATTAACAATGAGCTGGAGAGAATAGGTGACCAGACTGTAAATATAGGTCAGAGAGTAATAAAACTCTGTTCCTGGGGAAATCCCGATTATATTTTTGACTACAGAGCCATGGCGAAACGGACGAGAGAGATGCTTAAATTAAGCCTTGATTCATTTGTAAATTCAGATGCTGCACTTGCCCAGAAAGTCAGGGGGATGGATGATGAGGTGGATGAAATCAAAGACAGGGCATATGATTATGTAAAGCAGGTTTTGAAAGAAGCCGATTCTCATATAGGTTACATAATCAACATGTTTCTTGTGTCCCGTCATATAGAAAGAATTGCCGATCATGCTACAAATATAGCTGAAGAAGTAATCTATATGGTAAAAGGTGAAATAGTTAGACATAATTATTAGATGCGGGGTTTGAAAATGGGAAGTGAACTTATTCTGGCCATAGACGATGAAGAAGATATTCTGGAACTGATTGATTTCAACCTTAAAAGAGAAGGTTTTCGGGTGATTACAGCCGAAACCGGAGAAAAGGGGCTAAAGCTCATTGAAAGGGAAAATCCTGATCTTCTTCTTCTGGATCTCATGCTTCCGGGAATTGACGGATTTGATGTAGCGAAAAAAATCAGAAATTCTCAAAAGCTTGGAAAACTCCCGATAATAATGCTTACTGCAAAAGGGGAGGAAGCTGATGTTGTCACCGGTCTTGAACTTGGTGCAGATGACTATATATCAAAGCCTTTCAGCCCCAGAGTTCTTGTTGCAAGAATAAAATCTGTATTGAGAAGAAAAAGCATAAGCGAGGAAAATGATTCAAATGAAAAGGAAATTGTTTTCAAGGAATTAAGAATTCACAGCGGAAGACATCTTGTAACCCTTGGTAAGGAAAGCCTTACTCTTACCCACTCTGAATTCCAGATTCTTAAATTTCTTGCTTCAAAGCCCGGATGGGTATTTACAAGATCACAGATAGTGGATGCAATCCACGGAGAAAGTTATCCTGTCACTGAAAGAAGCGTGGATGTTCAGATAGTGGGCTTGAGGAAAAAGCTTGGAGACTACGGAGTATATATTGAAACAGTAAGAGGTGTAGGCTACAGATTCAGGGAAGAGGATCATGAATAAAAACAGTAAAAAAAAGCTTTTCTGGCAGATTTATCCGTCTTATCTCATTGTGATAATAATCTGTACGGCCATAGGGAGTTATTATGCTTCGTCATCAATAAAAACCTTTTTCTACTCCCAGGTGGAAAATTCCCTTTATGAAAAAAGTGAGCTTTTTATTCCGGTAGTGAAAAAAGAGCTTTTGAACGGAGCTTCTCAGGAAGATCTGGATGCGCTTTGCGTTGATGCTGGTAAAAGAGCAGGTCTCAGATTTACAATAGTAGATTTTAAGGGAAAGGTTCTGGGAGATACTGAAGAATCACCTGAAAAAATGGAGAATCACAGGGAAAGGCCGGAAATAAGGGCCGCCTATTCAGGAAAAAAAGAAGCAAACATAAGATACAGCGACACTTTGAAGCAGAAAATGCTTTATGCCGCTCTTCCGGTTTATATTGAAGGTAATGTGGCAGGGGTTTTAAGATCTTCAGTTTCTCTGGAGTCAATAGGAAAAGAACTTTTTATGACCAATTTTAAAATTGGTGCAGCAGGAGTTATCATTGCCCTTCTTGCTACTTTTATCTCATTCATATTTTCATTGAAGATAACAAAGCCGATTGTAGAAATGAAAAACGGTGCAAAGGATTTTTCAAAGGGTAATCTTGAAACCAAACTTTTTGTTCCCAGCTCAAAAGAACTGGGAGAGCTTGCAGAAACACTTAATCTCATGGCCGAAGAACTGAATGAAAGGCTGAAGACTGAATCAAGGAACAGAAATGAACTTGAAACCGTATTTTCAAGCATGACAGAAGGGGTTCTGGCTCTAGATACAAATGAAAGAATAATGAGGCTGAATCAGAGTGCTCTTGATATTTTTTCCATGCAGCTTCAGGAGATAAAAAACAAAAATGTCTACGAGCTTGTCAGGGACAGTGAGCTCTACAAGTTTATACGCGATTCCGTAAAAACCGAGAATCATATTTCTTCAGATCTTATGTACGGCAAGAAAAAAGAGAAAATTTTAAATGCCCACAGCAGCCCTCTGAAGGATGAGAAAAACAAAAGAATAGGGACTCTTTTTGTAATTCAGGACGTGACAAGAATAAGACAGCTGGAAAATATGAGACGGGATTTTGTTGCCAATGTTTCCCATGAGCTTAAAACTCCAATGACTGCAATAAAGGGATTTGTCGAAACAATCCGGGAAAGCGGGGATCTGGAAAAGGAAAGAGTGGACAGATTTTTATCCATAATTGATAAAAATGTGGACAGGCTTATCAATATTATAAATGATCTTCTTGATCTGTCCTGGATAGAAAAGAATGAAGAGTCTGAGGTTATAAAATTCAGACAGGAATCGGTTTTTGAAATAGTCGATTCAGCAGTCAAGATCTGTGAGCCCTCGGCTATAAATAAAAATATTGAAATCAGAGCTGTTATTGATCCTGAAGTAAAAATTTCAGTCAACAGGGTTCTTTTTGAAAATGCACTGACAAATTTAATTGATAATGCTGTCAAATACAGCGATGAGGGTAAAACAGTAAAAATCATGGCTAAGGAAACAAGTTCCGATCTTTTGATTTCAGTTGAAGATCAGGGAATCGGCATACCATCCATGGAACATCAGAGAATATTTGAAAGATTTTACAGAGTTGACAAGGGACGAAGCAGGAAAATGGGGGGTACAGGGCTTGGTCTGGCAATTGTAAAGCATGTTATGAATATACATAAGGGAAGTATAGAGCTTTCAAGCGTTCCTGGCAGAGGAAGCTGCTTCAGTCTGAGAGTACCCAAGAATCTAATGTAAAAATACCAGGCCGGGCCCGGCTGGCCGGCCTTTATTCACTTATGGCTGCAAAAGAGGCGTTTAATGTTTTTGCAAGATCATGAGGTGAAAGTTCAATTTCAAGTCCTCTTTTTCCGGCACTTACAATTACAGAGTCAAGATTTTCTGCTGAAGAATCGATAATTGTCTTAAGTTTTTTTCTCTGGGCAACAGGGCTGATTCCTCCAATTATGTAGCCGGTTATTCTGGCGGCTTCTTCAGGAGAAGCAATTTCAGTCTTTTTATTGCCTGTTTCCTTTGCAAAAGCTCTGAGGTTCAGTTTTTTTACAGCGGGCACAACAGCTGTAAAATAATTTTTATTGAGATCAGTGACTATCAGTGTCTTAAATACTTTTAAAGGATTCTCATCAAGTTTTTCAACTGCTTCAAGTCCGTATGAATTTGAATTTCTGTCATGCTCAAACTCTAAAACTCTGAAGCTGATTTTGTTTTTTTTCAGATAATTTACTGCAGGTGTCATTTTCTTACTCTTCATGGGAAGATATTTTGTTTCTTCCGCTGTTTTTAGATTTGTATAACTGCTGATCAGCCTTCAAAAGAAAATATTCCAGATTTTTACCGGAACAGTTTCTGACTGTCACAATTCCCATGCTCGTTGTAATCTTTTTCTGCAGAGTTTCAAAATCGGGAAAACTGATTGTTTCAATAAGGGCTGAAAGTCTTGCCGCTGTCTGAAAAGCTCCCGTGTTGTCTGTATCAGGCATGATTACTGCAAATTCATCTCCGCCTATTCTTGCTGCTGTATCGCTTGCCCTTAGAGCGGGCCTTATGGAATCGGATATCAGCTTTAAAACTCTGTCGCCTGTATCGTGGCCGAAATTATCGTTTATTTCCTTGAAATGATCTATGTCGAACATGATAATAGATACAGTGCTTTTATTCCTCTGAGCCAGGGCAATATCCTTTTTTGCAATTATTGAAAAATATCTTCTGTTGAAAAGTCCGGTCAGATCATCTTTATTCGCATATTTTTCAAGTCTTGTCTGATAGTAGTTTATTATAAAAATATTGATTATTATCACAAGAATAGTGACTGATATCCCTATGGCAATATTAAGGATAAAATTCTGTCTGATTTTTGTTAAAGACTCGTCTGCTTTATGTTCTACAATAAGAAACCAGTTGAATTCAGGGACGAATTTTGAAATGAGAATTATATTCTGATCCTTTGAGTTTCTGTATTCTGTTACAGTGTAAGATGCTGTTTCAGTCAGGATTGTCTGTGCAACCTCGGCAAGTCCCTTCTGATTTTTAATATTGGCATGCTCAATAAGGCTTTGATCCGAATGAACCTGGATAAGTCCTGATTTGTCAACCAGGTAGACTGTCTTGTCATAGTTTTTTTCATATGAATGGAGAAGGCTTCCTACATTGTTCATTTTAAGGCCTACTCCTGTGACACCCAGATAATTTCCTGCGGAGTCGTTTAGTTTGTAGTTAATGAAAACCGTGAGTGTTCCGCTGGAAGCTTCATCTGTGTCAACATCTAGATCGTAGTCATAACCTGAATCAAGAAAATTGTAATACCAGATGTCATGTTTGTCCTGTCTGCTGATTATTTTGTGCAGGCCTTTAAAATGATAATATTTCAGGCTGTTTCCTGAAATCATAAAGGTAGAGAAAAGACCGTATTTCTGTTTGATTTCGTATAAATATTTTTTTACTTTTTCAATGTCTTTTTCACCTTCAATTATCCAGTCCTTTAAAAAAGTGTCAGATGCCATAAGTGAGGAAATCTGGATTGCTGAGCTGAATTTTTTCTGAAGATCGTGGTAGATATCATTTGCAATGCCCGGAAGAGCATCCTTTTTTATACTTGTTTTCAGAGTTTGAATGCACATTTTGTAGTTCAAAATGTTTATTACCATAAAACCGATTATAAGAATCATGGTAAGAAAGAACGAAAGTCTTGTTTTTATGCTCAGATGGGAATATTTATCTAAAAAAGATTTTTTTTCTGTCATTTTTCTGCTTTATCATAGCCCGGTAATATCAGGGTGGTTAATAAAAAAAACAAATTAAATAATAAATGGAATAATATCAAGATATAAGTATAGATGAGCATTGAATTAATAATATGGAATATGCTTTTGTGCTGTGATAATAAAAGATTATGTAATATTTAAACGGATTTAATATTGGAGAGTAAATTGGATCTTGAACTTCTCAAGAGTAAATTCAGACATAAGGCTGAGGCTGATGTAAAAGATATAAATCTTGCAATTAAAGCCGCACCTTTTCTTGTAAAGGAGGTCATCCGGCTTGAAG
This sequence comes from Desulfobacteraceae bacterium, assembly GCA_050253255.1. Lineage (GTDB taxonomy): Bacteria > Desulfobacterota > Desulfobacteria > Desulfobacterales > JACKCP01 > JACKCP01. The sequence continues at coordinate 5,963 of JBFWJK010000071.1, forward strand.
AAGAGCTGGATGTAAAAAAGAAGATGATAGAGAAACTGAAAAAGAGGATAAAGCGTCAGCCTCCTCTTGTTCAGAAAGGCGAGAAAGATAAATTCAGCTGGGTTATAAAGATAAGTGAGGAAACAAATACAATTTTGTTCCAGTTCAACGGAACGCCCAATAAGAGCGGAGCTAAAATCTGTTCAAATGCAGTAATAAACATGACAGAAAATCTTGAACCCGGATTCTCGGTAATAAGCGATTTAAGAAAGTTTGACAGTAACGCAATGAACCAGAGAATGCTTTTTTATTTCAGGAAGGTTCATTATCTTTTTTTAAGAATGAATGTTAAATACATTATCAGGGTGGTTCCTGAAGAATATAAAAACGTTGAAGATTTTATGGAGCTTACCGCAGAACAGAAAAAGCATCTTAAAATGTTTACTGTAACTTCTGTTGAAGAGGCTAGAAATATAATAAAAAATCTTGGAAGGCATTTGAGAAAGTAGGTTTTATGCTTAAAACTGCACCTGATGAGCTGATAGAAAAAATAATAACTGGAAAAACTTTTGAAGCGGAAGAGCTTGAAGAAATTTTAAAAATTGAAAAAAAAGACCTGCCAAAACTTTTATATATAACTGACAGAGTGAGATATCATTTTTTTAAGAATAAAATCGGCCTTTGCAAAATAATGAATGCAAAATCGGGCAACTGCAGTGAAGACTGCATTTTCTGCACCCAGTCATCTGTCTCGTCTGCTGAAATTGAAAAATATAAATTTCAAAGCAGCGGCGAAATTATCAATGCTGCAAAGAATTTATCATCATCTCAAGTTACAAGATTTGGAATTGTGACAAGCGGTCAGGGGCCGCTTAGAAACGATATGAATGAGTTTAAAAAAGCTCTTTTTGTGCAGAAAGGGAAAAAACCCGGGCTCTGTGCGTCTTTTGGAATTGCTGATTATGAGACTTTAAAGGAGCTTAAAGAAAGCGGTCTTGAAAGATATCATCACAATCTTGAAACATCGGAATCTTTTTTTACAAAAATTTGTACAACTCACAGTTTCAGAGAAAGAACTGAAACCGTAAAAAACGCAAAAAAAGCAGGTCTGAAAGTCTGTTGCGGGGGAATTTTTGGTCTTGGAGAAACAGATGAACAGATAGTGGAATTTGCACAAAATCTCAGGGATGCTGATCCTGATTCAGTCCCTGTCAATTTTCTTGTTCCGGTAAAAGGTACAAAGGCATTCGGGTTCAGTTTTCTTACCCCGGTTAAATGTCTTCTTATTGTGGCGCTGCTCAGAATTGTCCTTCCGGACAGGGAAATAATAATATGCGGAGGCAGAAAGGAAAATCTCAGGGAGCTTTACCCTCTGGTTTTTTATGCAGGGGCTTCCAATCTGATGACAGGCAATTACCTTACAACATCGGGAGAAGATATAAAAAATGATTTAAATCTTCTGGAAGAACTGGGGTTTATTCCATGTGAAGGCCGGTAAATTTGAATCTTATTCTTGATTTTTGAAAAAAAATAATCAAATTAACGAAAATAATTTTTAAACAATGATCAGATAAATTTCAAACATTAACTAAAGGGTCGAAAAAAAGAAAATGGAACCTGTAAGAATCAATCTCACAGAAAAAGAAAAAAATCTTATTCTTGAAAACACTTTTGCGCCGGAATCTTTAACTCTGCGGCTCAGGGAAGCGGAGTTGAAAGGCAAATATTTGAAGGTTGATTATAACTATGATGAGCTTGACGAGCTTGTGGGATTTATTGCAGCAGAGTTCAATCATATAACAGAGGAAAAGATACGTAAAGATCTTGATAAATTATACGAAAGGCTTAATGAAATTCTCGAAAATGAGTACTAGTCTTTTTTAATTATACCTCTGCAGTAAAAAGCGGTATAACAGCCGCTTTTTATATTTTTCTTGCCTGTTCAATACAGATGCCGGGAGTTTTTGACAGGGCATTTTCAAGGCCTGTAAATCATCAGGCCGGCTGAAATTGGCTTTAGTAGTCTTTTATCCCGAACTCATTTACTTGCCAGTTTAAATAAAGTTGTTAACTTTTTATAAAATACTCACACATGTTTTTGAGGTTCAGTAAACAATTCAAATTTAAGGAGGCTCAAATGAACGTTGAAAGAGGAGTAATGGCTGTTGCAGGCCTTTTTGTGTTTTTAAGTGTTCTTCTCGGCTGGCTTCACTCTCCGTACTGGTATATTTTTACCGGATTTGTAGGTTTAAATCTTTTCCAGGCATCATTTACAAAATTCTGCCCAATGGCTTTAATTCTTAAAAAAATCGGAATGAAAAACGGAGCAGTTTTTGACAAATGATTTTATGCGGCAGGAACCCCGGCCTTTATACAATTTCAGGCCGGCTGCTGATTAAGGTTCCTGCTTTTTTAGCCTGGGGATCATGAAATTTTTTTCTGATTATCAATTTAAAAACAGTCTAAGAGGTCTTTTTTTATGAAAGAACAACCCGAGCTTTCAGACAGAATGGAACTTCCTTGCGGGGCAGTTGTAAACAACAGATTTTTAAAATCTGCAATGAGTGAAATACTTGGTTCTTCTGAGCACAGCCCTACTGAGGAGCTGATAAGTCTTTATTCCAGGTGGGCAGAGGGAAATGCCGGAATTCTTGTGACAGGCAATGTCATGATAGATGAAAAAGCTCTTGGAGAGCCTGCAAATGTTGTAATTTCAGATGATAGAAATATCGAGCTTTTAAAAAAATGGGCTGATGCAGGGAAAAAAAAGGGAAATCATATTTTTGTCCAGCTCAACCATCCCGGAAAACAGAGTCCGAAAAGTCTTTCTCCTGAGCCTGCAGCCCCTTCTGCAATTCCACTGGGAAAAGGTCTTGAAAGATTTTTTGCCACACCAAGAGAATTGAATGAAAATGAAATTATGGGAATAATCGAGAAATTTGCAAAGTCTTCAGAAATTGTAAAAAAAGCAGGCTTTACAGGTGTTCAGATTCATGCTGCCCACGGATATCTTGTAAGCCAGTTTCTTTCCCCTCTTCACAATAAGCGTGCTGACAAATGGGGCGGAAGTCTTGAAAACAGGATGAGGTTTTTAATTGAAATTTATGATGCAATACGAAAAAGAACAGGGCCTGATTTCCCGGTAAGTGTAAAAATAAATTCTGCTGATTTCAGAAGGGGAGGATTTACTGAAGAAGAAGCAATGGTTGTCCTGAAAACCCTCGATGAAAAAAAGATAGATCTGATTGAGCTTTCAGGCGGCAGCTATGAGTCGCCTGTAATGACAGGCAAAAACATGAAGTCTGAAAACGAGGCATATTTTCTGGATATTGCTTTGAAGGCGAAAAAGGAACTTAGGTGCCCTGTGGCCGTTACAGGAGGTTTCAGAACTTCAGAGGCTATGAAAGAGGCTGTTGCTCTTGGGAAGACAGATTTTATAGGGATTGGAAGACCTATGGCAGTTGACCCGGATCTGCCTGAAAAGATATTGAGCGGCCAGAACTATAAAAGTACTGTAAAGCCGCTTTCAAGCGGAATAAAAATGATAGACAGACTCGCAATGCTTGAAATTACCTGGTATGAGTATCAGATTGGGCGTATTGCCAGGAACAAGGAAACAAAGCCGTTTGAAAACGTATGGATTTCAATGGCAAAAATGTTTCTTGGTGAAGGTTTCTTCAGGTTTAAAAGAAGAAGGGCATAATATTTATACCTGAATCAACACTTACACTGATCTGTTTTTTCTTCAGGCCATGAGGTTTGATTCAGGTTTTAAAATCTTTTTATATTTTACCCAATAAAGTTTCATACCGAAATATCGCAGCATAAAATCATATTTCCGGATTTTTCATTGTAGAACATCATTGAAAGTGTCATGCACATATGCGCACCTGTTATGGAAAGATAAGGTCTTGTGATCTGGAGCTGCCCCGGATGAATCAGTGCTCTTTTGAGATAATGCCTTCTGAACCAGTCTGCACTGTTTGAATTATCAAGAGGCCTGAATCTGAGGTCGAATTTGTATTCGTATTTTTCAGATACAACCGTATCTCCTGCCTGAACACCTTTCTGATCTACAAGATAGCATCTTACAACCGACTTTTGTCTTAAAAGAGTCCTGCATGCCCTGGAAAGACTTTCCCCTGTTTTTAAAAGAGAAATTGTTTCAAAAAAAAAGGCGTTGAATTTTTCAACAGAAGCCTTGTTTTTTTTATCCTGAAAATCTGATCTGTTTTTGTAGTCCTGGAACAGGCCGTCAAAATCATCGAATTTTCTTATACCGTCATAAAAATCTGTCCGGGGTTTTCCAAAATAATAGCCCTGAACAAAGTCTGCATTGCATTCTATGGCCGTCAATGCCTGGCTTTTTGTTTCTATCCCTTCGATAAGTACGAAAGATCCTGACTGGTGAAGAAGAGAGACAATTCCTCCAAGCATGTTTTCTACGGAGGTGTCATTTGACGCCTTTACAAGGAAAGAACGGTCGAGTTTTACAATATCCGGTTTGAGAGTCCAGATTCTGTCAAAGTTTGAATAGCCTGCACCAAAGTCATCAATTGCAATCAGACAGCCCATATTTTTATAGAAGTTTACAATTTCAACCAGCTGCATATTGTCTTCTATTGGATACTCTACAACCTCTATTACAATTCTGTGAGCAGGGAAATTGTATTTTTCAAGAAGTTCCCTGAAAAATGGACCGTAATGCCGGCCGTTTTTTATTGTCTGAGGAGAAACATTTAAAAAAAGCCAGCTTATGTCGTCATTCATGAGTGTGAAATTGTGCATATGGAGATATCTTGAAAGCCTGTCAAGTGTAATGATATCCTGGATTTTTGCACTGGATGAGGAAAAAAGTCCTGCAGGACTTACGCTGTTGTCATGCCTGTCTTCAGCTCTTAAAAGAGCTTCGTAACCGACAATTCTTTTATGGGCAAGGCTGTATACAGGCTGAAGAGCAGTGCCGAGAGTAAATCCTTCAAAAGATGCATTCATTCTTTTGTCTTTTTGAAGAAAACTGTCTGTAAAATATGATATTGAAAGGTCTTTGATTTTTTCCATAGTAAAACTGGTTCCGGTTTCTGATTTGTAAAAATATTTTTGACAACAGGTGTAAGCTTTTACAGCAAAGCAAAAATTATTCCATAATAATCAAATGTTTGTTTTAACAGGTTTATCCGGCTTTAAGGCCTTTTTGCGGTAAGACAGGCTGCCGTAAGATCATAAAATTCAATACAAAAATGTAGTCTTGTTTGTTTTAAATACAAATATGTAATTTAAAAGGGTTCTGCTGATTACCATCAAAAAAAGTGCTGTCTGTTCAATGCTCTGTTTTTTAAGGTGAATTTCATAAAAAACTGTCTGGGTTTTGATAGTGGTATTGAAATTGCTTATTACAAAAATGAAATATCAAATTTTAATGGAGCAAATTCGATGCTGTTTAACTATTCCAGAAAGACAAAAGATTTAAAAATTACCAACTTTCTTTCTCCTGTAAGGGGAATGCTTGACAAAACCTGGAAACTTACAGGGGATTTCAGAATCCCTGCCGGTTCGCCGGGGAAAGAAGTCATTGAGACTTTTAATCTTTTCTTCTCAAAACTCAACTCAATTGTAAGTCAGATACTGCAGAAAATTATTTCTCTTTCTTCTCTGTCGCCTATGCTTGCAGAGTTTTCACATGATTTTAAAGAAAAGTTTCAGATTCAGCTTGAAAAAATCAAGGCAGTTTCAGGATCTGGTGAGATTATGGCGGCAAAAGCTGATGAAATTGCGGTTAATGCTTCGGAATTAAAAACAGAATCTGACCTTATAAACAAAGAAGTCAGGGAGTCGATTCTTCTGGGCAAAGAATCGACTGGGCAGATTAATGAAATCTGTTCTTTTGTTGATTCACTTGCGGATACAATAGGTCTTCTGAGTGAAGGTTCAAAATCGATTGAAGATATAATAGAGGTTATTGATAATATTTCAGACGAGACAAATCTTCTTTCCCTGAACGCAAGAATTGAAGCATCCTCTGCCGGGCACAACGGTAAAGGTTTTACAGTGATTGCTCAGGAGATATCAAAGCTTGCAAAACAGTCCAAGTCAGCTTCATACGATATAAAAGAGCAGCTTTTTTTTCTTCAGGATAAAATAAGCGAAACAGTGGAGTCTGTGCACAGAGTCAAAAAAAATCTTGAAGCCGGGAAAAATGCGGTTGAACGTTCCAATATGCATCTGGCAAAGGTCAGCGGGAGTTTTGAATCTCTTTTGGGCAAATTTTCTTCAATAAGCAGCGCCGTATATACCCAGAATGAAAATATCCGTACAATATCAACTGATTTGAAAGAGATGAAAAGTCTTGTTGAATATCAGGCGGATCAGGTTTCTTCAATAACTGAAACTTCTGAAAAAATTAACTTTGCCTGCAGTGAAATAATTTTGTCATCAGGAGTCTTTCATCTTAAAAATCATGAAAAGGCCGTTGAAATTGCAAAGAAAATTGCTGAAGCAGAAGAGATAAAATCCCTTGAAAGAAAAAAAATGGAATTTTATATGGAAAAATTTCTCAAAAAATTTCCGTTTATTGAGCTTTTGTATGTAACAGACCTGAAAGGAATTCAGCTGACAGAAAATATTTATTCTGAAACTGTGCTTTCTTCAAAAAGGAAATCTGCTTTTGGTGCAGACTGGTCAGGCAAGGAATGGTTTTACCGTATCATTGAAGAAGACGATGTCTTTGTATCCAGAGTGTACAGGTCTTTTGCAACTGCAGATTTCTGTTTTACTGTATCTCTTCCGGTTACTGGCAGAAACAATAAAAAAATCGGTGTTATGGGAGTGGATATAAATTTTGAAAATATATTAAAAATCTGAAATCCTTGCCAGGAATGATATGAAGATCACAGCCTGGCAAGACTGACTTCCCGGACATGGTCTGAGTTTCCAAAGTTCCATGGCATTTTCATAAAGCCCTGAGCAATGGCTAAAGAATGCTGTCGAGAAAGCTTTTTGTTCTTTCATTTTGGGGATTTGTAAAAATTTCTTCAGGAGTGTTTTCCTCGACAATTTTTCCTTCATCCATGAATATGACCCTGTCTGCAACTTCCCTTGCAAACCCCATTTCATGTGTCACGACAACCATTGTCATGCCTTCTTTGCCTAGTGTTTTCATAACTTCAAGAACTTCTCCCACAAGTTCAGGATCAAGAGCACTTGTGGGTTCGTCAAAGAGCATCGCCTTTGGCTGAAGAGCAAGAGATCTTGCTATGGCAACCCTTTGCTTCTGTCCACCGCTCAAATGATCGGGATATGCAGAGGCCTTGTCTTTAAGGCCTACTTTATCCAGTGTTTCAAGCCCGAGTATCGAGGCTTCTTTTTTTGACATTTTTCTGACTTTTACAGGGCCGAGCATAACATTCTGGAGTGCTGTCATATGGGGGAAAAGGTTAAAATGCTGAAAAACCATTCCGGCTTCAGTTCTTATAAAATTAATATTTGTATTTTTATCTGAAATATCATACCCGTCGACAATGATCTGTCCTGACGTCATTTCTTCAAGTCTGTTTATGCATCTTAAAAGAGTACTTTTACCTGAACCGCTCGGTCCCATTATAACAGCCACTTCTCCATGGGAGATTTCAAGGCTTATCCCTTTGAGAACTTGAAGGGAACCGAATTTTTTGTGAAGGTTTTCAATTTTAATCATGTATTAATGTCCATCTTTTTTTCAATATAATTCAATACTGCCGAAAGTGTAAGCGTCATTGCAAGATAGATGACTGCAACTGCTATCCATACTTCAAAAGCCCTGAAGTTGCCTGCTATTATTTCCTGACCTGTCCTTGTAAGTTCTCCGACCCCTACCACAACAAGAAGTGATGTATCCTTGAGGCTGATAATGAACTGATTCCCAAGGGGAGGGATCATTCTTTTGAATGCCTGGGGCCAGATCACATAAAGCATTGTCTGAAAATGGGTAAGACCTATAGATCTTCCTGCCTCTCTTTGCCCTTCATCAATTGACTGGAAGGCTCCTCTTACAATTTCTGCTATGTAGGCCCCGGAATTTATTGCTATGGCAATAATACCGGCTGTAAGGGGGGGGATTCTTGTGTTGATGGCCATGGGAAGCCCGAAATATATAAACATCACCTGAACCATTATAGGGGTGCCTCTTATTATTTCGATGTATACCCCTGCAGTTTTTCTGAAGACAATATTGCGTGATATTTTGAGAAGGCCGGTGAATGCGCCTATTGCAAAACCAATTATAAGCCCTGTTACAGTAATTATAACAGTCAGTTTTGCACCGGACAGGAGCATGGGCACAGATTCCCACACAACATTTAACTGAAAGTCGAAACCGTTCATAAATATTTTCCTGAAAACTCTGCCCCTGAAACTTTGGTTTTATTCCAGAGGCAGGTTGATTTTGTTAAGTAATTAGAAAATTAAAACAAGTGCCGTCTCTTTTGTCTCAAATTACATAGGAGCTTTGCCGAACCATTTTTCATAAAGCTTGTCATAGGTTCCGTCTTCTTTAAATTTCAGTATTGTTATGGAAACTTTTTCTCTTAAATCACTTCCCTGAGGAAAAGCTATTCCGTAAGACTGTCCCTCATAGATCGGGCCTGTAATCTTGACTTTACCCTTACCCTGATTTGTTGCGTAGTACATAAGAGGGGGAGAGTCGAAAAAGACAGCATCGGCTCCGCCTGTTATAAGTTCCATTATAAGATTGTCGGTGCTTGGAAGAAGTTTTACATCTTTGGCTTTAACATGTTTTTTAAGGTAATCGGCACTTGTGGTTGCAAGTTTTGTGGCTATGACTTTGCCGTTAAGGTCGTCGATCGATTTAATATCCTTGTTGTCCGCTCTCACAAGAATCGCAAGTCCTGCATCGTAATACGGATATGAAAAATCAACAACTTTTTCTCTCTGCGATTTTATTGTTATAGCAGCAATTGCAGCGTCAATGCTCTTTGACTGAAGTCCTGGGATAATTCCGTTGAAATCCATGGTCTGCCATTTGTAGTCCAGTCCCAGGTCTTTTGCTATTGCATCCCATAATTCAACATCAAATCCTGTAAAAACACCTTCACTGTTTTTGAATTCAAAAGGCCTGAAATTGGCGTCAACTCCAACTATAAGCTGGTCTGCTTTAACTGTGCCAAGAAAAACAAAAAACATTAAAGATGCTATAAAGATATGTTTCAAAAAATTTTTCATTTTAATCCCTTTCTTTTTTAGTTTAATAAAATAAAATAAATTATTACAGTAAGTTATCTGTTTTTTTAATTAAGAAATAAGTAAATGCTAAAGTGCAAACATCAATTTTTTTCTAAAAAAAATAAAAGATAATTTTACCCAGTAAAAAAAATATATAACTCAATAAACTTTTCATTATGAAACAAACATTATCAGGTTGGTATTAAATGTACCAGAATTTTTTTTATTTTTATTATTTTCTGTTTTTTCAGTTGGTTATAATTAAAAATTACTGGTGTTTGCTTAAGAAGTTACTTCATAGTGCAGATTTTTTTCATTTTATTTATTGCAATAGTTTCAGTTTTTTTTTGAATAAATACAAAAAATATAAATTATTTTTTGTAAAAAAGCCTGTCATATGAGAAT
>JBFWJK010000072.1:0-15225 GCA_050253255.1 Desulfobacteraceae bacterium
CTATAGAAAAAGTAAGTGGTGAAGAAGTTAAAGACGCTTTAGAAAAAAGTTCTATAACTCTTTTGGCTGGATGTGCTCCATGCCAACCATTTTCTTCTTATTTTAAAAAAAGCAGTCATAAAGACAAGAGATGGTGGTTACTATCTGAATTTTCAAGATTAATAAACGATGTCTCACCTGATTTAGTTACTATGGAAAATGTTCCCGGGTTAATGTCTCAAAACGTTTTTAAAGACTTTGTGTGTGATCTGAATAATAATGAGTACTGGATAGATTACCAAGTTATCAATTGCATGGAGTTCGGTCTTCCTCAAAAAAGAAATCGGCTTGTATTACTTGCATCAAAGTTAGGTCCAATTAAGATCCGTGAAGAATTAAAGAGCAAAAATAAAATTACTGTCAAATCTGCAATTGGCAAAATGAAGTTGCTTAATGCCGGTGACGTTGACTGTGATGATATTTTGCATCAATGTTCATCATTATCAGCTTTGAATCTTAAAAGAATCAGAGCTTCGAAACCTGATGGTACTTGGAGAGATTGGCCCAAAGAATTAGTTGCTAAGTGCCATACAAAAAAAAGTGGGACGACTTATCCAAGCGTTTATGGTCGAATGAGCTGGAATAAGCCTTCCCCTACAATAACTACACAGTTTTTTGGCTTTGGAAATGGACGTTTCGGACATCCTGAGCAAGATAGAGCACTGTCACTACGTGAAGGTGCTCTTTTACAGGGCTTTCCTTTAAACTATAAGTTTGTTGAACCAGGTAAATCATTAAATAAAAGAACCGTTGGTCGTTTAATTGGAAATGCAGTACCTGTGAGGCTGGGTGAAGTAATTGGCAACAGTATCCAAAAGCATGTTGGAGAATATTATGAATGATCGTATTTGTAAGTATCGTATGACTCTTAACTTAAATGTGCTAAACCATTTAGGAATTAATTTGTATAGCAACACTCCTGCTGTATTGTCAGAAGTTGTAGCTAATGCATGGGATGCTGATGCGGAAAATGTCGAAATAACAGTTGATGATGATAATAAGATTATCACTATTTCTGATGATGGTCATGGAATGACAATCGAAGATGCAAACAATAAGTTTCTAAATGTAGGCTATAGACGTCGAGTTGAAGGTGTATCAATAACAGAAAAATTAAAAAGACCTGTTATGGGCCGAAAAGGAATAGGCAAGCTATCCCTTTTTTCAATAGCAAAGAGAATAGAAGTTTATTCTGTAAAAGATGGCGAAATACACGGCTTTGAAATGGTTCTTGACGATATCAGACAGCAAATAGAGGACAGTGTGGGGATTTATACTCCAAATGAATTGTTGGAATTTCCTGATGATCTGAAAAAAGGAACAAGACTTGTAATTTCAGAATTTAAAAGAAATTTTAGTAGTAGTGATATCTTTCTTCGTCGTCGACTGGCTAGAAGATTCAGTGTTATCGGAGATAAATTCAATTTTGAGATTATTCTAAACGGAAAACCTATTAAAATTAGTGATAGGGACTATTTTAATAAAGTTCAATTCCTTTGGACATACAATGACGGTGGTGACATAAAAAAATCATGTTCAAACTGTGAAAATTCAGATGAAAGAAATTTTAGAATAGATGATAAGTATGAAGTGTCGGGTTGGATTGGTTCAGTTGCAAAATCTGGGGCTTTAAAAGATTCTGAAACAGGGGATAATCTTAACAAGATTGTTGTAATGGTTAGAGGAAAGGTTGCTCAAGAAGATATTCTTGAAGAATTTGGAGAAGCTGGCGTTTATTCTAAATATTTATTTGGGGAAATAAGGGCTGACTTTCTTGATGATGATAACGAAGAAGATATTGCCACTAGCAGTAGGCAAAAAATTTTAGAAGATGACCGAAGGTATCGGTTGTTAAAAGATTTTATAAGAGAAGAGTTAAAGAATATCCAAAGCAAGTGGACAAAATTAAGAAACACAGAAGGGACCAAAAAAGCTCTTGAAATTCCTGCTATTAAAGAGTGGTACGGTTCCTTAGGTAAAGATAATAAAAAGAAGGCTAAATCACTTTTTGGAAAAATTAATAAGCTTACTATAGACTCCGACAACGACAGAAGAAGTTTGCTAAAACATGCTATTATTGCTTTTGAAAGTATGAAAATAAAAGAAGATCTTGATACTCTTGAAAGTCTTGATGGTAAAGAACTTGAAGCATTTGTAAAAATTTTTGAAGATATGGCTGATATGGAAGCTACAATGTATAGGCAAATAGTGATGTCAAGAATTGAAGTAATTCGCTCACTTCGTGAAAAGGTTGCTGAAAATGCAAGAGAAAAAATTTTGCAGCAGCATTTATATGATCATTTATGGCTTTTAGATCCAAGCTGGGAAAGAGCTGATAAAACAGAATACATGGAACAGCAGGTTCATAAAGAGTTTGATAAAATTGATGCAAGCTTAAGTCCTGAAGAGCTTAAAGGCAGGGTAGATATTAAATATCGTACAACTTCTGGTAAGCATGTTATTATTGAACTTAAACGGGCAGAACGAGTTGTAAGCTCTTATGACTTAATGGAACAATGTGATAAATACAGAAATGCTTTGAAAAAAATATTAGAGGCTACGGATAAATCTAATGAACCAATAGAGGTCGTTTGCGTAGTTGGACGTCCCTTGAAAGATTGGGATAATAATCCTGATTCTAAAGAAGAGTCTATCGGATCATTAGAAAAAAAACATATTAGAGTCGTTTTATATCAAGAGCTTATAGAATCGGCTGAGAAAATTTATCAAGCTTACTTGGAGAAAGAGAAAGAAGCAGGCCGTATTTATGAACTTGTCCAAAAGATTGATGAAGTTACTACCGAAGAATATGTTGAAGTTTAATTAATTTTTTTCTACATATCATTGTGAACATTAAATTTCCTCTTGACTCTATAAAACAGAGCGATTAACCTAATCATACCGCACACACTGCCAGCCCATAAGGATGGTTTTTTATGGGCTGCATTATTACTTTTACCGGTGCTCACGCCACTGGCAAAACCACTTCGGTTTTGGAAAAAGCGCGTGAAATTAAAATTAAATATCCCGAAAGTTCTGTTTGTCTTCTGCAGGAGACAGCTTCGTTCTGTCCTCTGCCAATAAATCAGAACACTACGCCGGAAGCGCAGCTCTGGATTTTTGCAACTCAGATTGCAAAAGAGCTTGAGCTTTGTGCGTCCTGGGATATTGTCATATCAGACCGAATCTGCATTGATAATATTGCATACACTTATCGTGCGGGTTTTCATGATCTTGCAGAGAGAATGCTCTCTATTGCAGCTCTTAATCTCCATCTATACAAAGAAATCTATTTCAAAAGCATAAAAAATAATTCTTATCTTTTTGCAGACGGTATTCGTTCTGTAGAAGAATCTTTTCGCTCTGAAATAGAAACAATTTTATTAAACTATTATTCCCGGCTGGGTCTTACAGACTCACCGGGATTTTTTATTGTATAGGAGGCTGTATGAGAAACGCAGAAACATTATCTCAAACTTCAGGCAATTCAGTTTTTATTCCAAGGGAGGTTTGGGAAGATTTTGAGAAAAAGAAAACTGAGCTTAATAAAAAATATCCTCCTGAAATAGCTGGTCTGAGAATAAGAAAGCTTGCTGAGAAAACAATTATGAGAGGAGGGTTGAATGGGTAAAGCAGTAGAATTCTTAGACCCCGGACAAAGGGCAGCAGTAGCCGAAAAATGTTTCAGAGTAGATTCTAAAACATCTGCAAAGGATGAACTGCGGGGGCATTGTCCTTTTCATGACGATAAAAACCCGTCTTTTTCATATAACCCTCACAAAGATGCATTTTATTGCCTGGGTTGCGGGGCTAAAGGTGATCTTATCGGCCTGTGGTCTCACTCAAAAAACTTCTCAGATGCAGAAGGCTTTGCAGAGTTCTGTAAAGAGTTTGATTCTTCATCTAAAGAATATCAGGCAAAAAAGAAAATCACCTGTGCCTTTCTTGAGGATGTGTGGAAAAAATTTATACCTCTTCCAGAGCCGTTTGTTCAGAGAATGATAAAAGAGCGTTCCTGGACAAAAGAGGGAATAGAAAAATTAGATCTGAGGCTGCAGACTTTAAGATGGGATAAAAAGATCGGCGATGTTGTACCGATATTCCCAAAATATCAGAATAAAATTGCCATTGCCATAAGAGACGCTAAAGGCAAAATTCAGAATATCAGGTTTTATCAGCCGGGTGCAAAAGAGTTTAAGCTTACAAGTTTTGCACCTGGTCTTGGTAAGGCCAGGCTCTGGCCTGAACCTGAAAAATGGAAAGATGGTCCAGTATGGATAGTGGAAGGAGAACCAGACGCAATTTGTGCTATCTGCCATGGTCTTAATGCCACAACTCAGACTGCAGGAGCCGGAAGCTGGAAAAAGACCTTTTCAAAGTTCTTGCGTGATAAAGACGTTATTATTGCATACGATGCCGACGGCAAAGGTATCAGAGGTGCTGAAAAGCTTGGTCTTGATCTTTCTTCAGTTGCAGATTCTATAAAAGTGCTGCGGTGGCCGGACTTTATGGGGAAAGTAAATGGGCAGTGGCCTGAAGATAAAGGCCAGGATCTGACAGACTGGTTTTCAAGGCACAGGAAAAGTCTTAAAGATCTTTATGAAATTTTGCCTGAAGCAAAAATAATAGAATCTACAAAAGACAGATTTGAATCAGTTCAAATGTTTTTTGATGGCAGTTCCTTTAAACCCGCTTTACTTGCGCAGGAACTTCTTGCACTGCAGGATCTTGTAACAGATCCGTTATCCAAAATAACCTACAGATGGAACGAAAGATACTGGGAAGAGATAGATATTGATTATCTGGCCAAACAGGCACTTGAGCTGCTGCGTGATGAAGCATCAACCTCAAGAGCTTCAGATGCTGTTAACCAGGTAAAGGTTATGTCTCTTCCTTCTCCGGATATAGAGCTGAACCATTATAAAAATATACTTTGCCTCAGAAACGGCATGCTTAACCTGGATGACTACAGCTTTAAGCCGCATAGGAAAGAGTATTATTCAACATGCATGCTCGATGTTGAATACAACAAAAAGGCTAAGTGTGACAGGTGGGAAGAATTTCTGGACGAAACTGTCCAGGATTATGAGACAATAGGCGTTCTTCAGGAATTTACCGGCTATATACTTACGCCTGATATACATCATGAAAAGGCCTTGCTTCTATACGGAAAAGGCGGAGACGGCAAGTCTACATTTATTCATATATTACAGGCTCTCATAGGAGAAAAGGCCTGTTCTGCTGTCAGTCTGCCTGGTCTTGAAGATCAGTTTTACCGGGCCACACTTCATAATAAGCTGCTTAACGTAAGCTCAGAAACAGAAGGATTTGCATTTGCCAGCAACTGGTTTAAGGCCATAGTCTCCGGAGATCTGATCTCGGCAGCATTTAAAAACAAAGACCCGTTTGAGTTCAAGCCGCATCTTAAAATGGTCTTTGCCTTTAACAGGTGGCCTCGTGTACTGGACAATACAGACGGTTTCTTCAGGCGTATTATCCCGATTACTTTTAAGAAGCAGTTTAAAGGCAAGGAGAGGGATCTGAGGCTTAAGGAGAAGCTCTTAAAAGAGTTACCAGGCATTTTAAACTGGGCTCTTGAAGGCTTGCAGAGGCTTAGACAACAGGGAGACTTTCTCCACTCTGCAGACATAAACCGAACTATGATCAAATATAAGTATGAGAATAATCCTGTTCTTGGGTTTGTAGAGGACTGCTGTACAACCCAGAGAAAATATGAAGACGAGTTTATGGAGACAAAACAGCAGGAGCTTTATGGCCATTATAGAAAGTTCTGCGGCAGATGCGGTTTTGCTCCACTTAATCTTAACCATTTCACAAGGGAACTAAGGATAATACAGCCTGGTATTGAGGTCATAAGAAGAGCACCTGGTAAAGCATATTCAGGGATCAGGTATATTCTTGATGAGTAGCCGTGCTGTTTCCCCGGACCCCTTTTGAAATATATAACCCCCGCCAAATGTAACATGGTTTTAAAACTGAGGCGGGTCAAGAACCACTGTTTATAGGTGTTTGTATGGTAAGTAAGGTGGTCTTTCAGTCCTTACGCGTATGCGCGTAAGAGAGAGTTTTTTTTATTTTAATTAATTCAATAGAAAAAGATCTTACGGACAATACAGAGAGATAATAACATTTTGAAAATAAAGAAAATCGAAAAGATGAAAAAGACAGAAGAGGCAAAAATATTGAAAAAGACCTTACATTTGGTTTGGTTTGCCTCTTCTTGTCTGTCCCATTTTCACGGGTCCTTATTTTTCGCTGTTTACCTAGGGGTCAGCAAGGCCCGGACAAAGGTTATGCGAAAATTTGAAAATGGAACGGAAAACGGAATTTCTCTTTATTTTCAATGTGTTGTTTAAAATTCGGTTCAAGTCCGAATCGCAATACAAACCCTGGCGATGACCACCTGCAGAAGGGTGCAGCCAGGGGATAAAAAATTATCAGAGCCTTATGCGCCAAAGCATACAGGACACAAAGACCGTTTGCCGGCTGGGCAGACGGCAGAATTAAAAGGCTTTGACCATACGTGAGTATGTGAGCTGCAAGACCCGGATGATTTTTCACTCGGGCAGGGTTTGCAAGACCCCGGCAAGGAGAATGCGCTTGAGCAGAGGAGCCGGATTTCTGTAAATCCTGGTGACGACTGCCTGCTTAAAGGCACGAGCCAGGTATTATTTTTTTAGTATAAATTTTTAAACAGGAGCAAAAATGGATTTTCCAGACAAGTTTAAAAATATAAAAGCCGTGCTTGATTTTCTTAAGACAAACGGCTTCAAGATTGAAAAATCTAAAATCTATGAAGATGCAAAAGAAGGTCTGCTCCGTGTTCAGAAAAACAAATCTGTTATGGGGATAGATGTAAAACTTTACTCAGGCACTCTTAAAAGAGATGGCTCTGCAGATCCGGAACCGGCAGAACTGACAGCAGAAAAACTGAAGAAAGAATCTTTAAAACTGGATCTTCAGAATGAAAAACTACAGTTCGAACTGGATAAGGAAAAAGGGAAATATCTTCCAAGATCAGATTTTGAACGAGAGCTTGCAGCAAGAGCAGCAGTATTGGACTCAGGTATCAGGCATTCACTGTCATTAAAGGTTCAGGACATTATTGCTCTGGTGGGAGGACAACTCAGCAAAGCTCCGGATCTGATTGATTACATAGACAAGATTATAGATGAAAGTATGAATATATATGCAACAACACAAACTTTTCAGATAATGGTGATAGGTGATGAAGACTCAATCTCTGTTTCCTGAAAAAACTGAAATAGTCAGAATCCCTCTTCCTGCATGGTTTCCGGAAAGTCTTGCAGAGGACCTGAACAAGGAAGGTCAGGTTCTTCTTTCGTGTGAATTTACAAAAGCAGAAAGAAAGGTCTTCAGGCATGAGAAATTCATGTGGCCGTCTGAGTGGGCTGAAAAACATAGAGTTGTTACACTTTCATCAATGCCTGGACCATGGAGGAATGCTAATACTCCATATCTGGCCGGAATTATGGACGCTGCTGCATATCCTTTTGTAAATGAGATTATTTGCAGAAAGTGCAGTCAGTCCGGAGTAACCGAAGCAGCTATAAATTTTCTAGGCTATATCTCAGACCGTGCTCCGGGTTCGGCAATGTTTGTTTTTGCTGATGAAAACACGTCTAAAGACAACTCAACTGACAGAATACAGCCAATGTTTAAATCATCTATCCGTCTTCAGAAATACAGAACAGGAAATAAAGATGATGAAGCTGCAAACAGAATTAATCTGAAGCATATGACTATTTATCTTGGCTGGGCTTCAAGCTCTGCAAGGCTTGCAAACAAGCCTATTCGTTATCTTTTTACAGATGAGGTAGACAAACCCGGATATCAGAAAACCAAATCCCAGGGAGAAACGTCTGGTCTTAACCTTGCAGAAAAAAGAATGAAGACATACAAGCAGTTTTCCCGACATAAATGGTGGATTTTCAGCACTCCAACAACAGAAAAAGGTAATATTTCTGAAAAAATGGAAGATGCAAACGTAAGGTTTGAATACAGCGTGAAATGTCCTGACTGCGGTGCTGAGCACATCATGGAGTTTGATAATATAAAGTGGGAAGGCGGAAGCAAGGCGGATCCGAAGGAAATGGAAGAAAAGAACCTTGCCTGGTATGAATGTCCTGTATGTCATGGAAGGTGGGACGAAAGAAAAAGAGATAAAGCAGTTCTTTCCGGCGGCTGGAAAGACACAAAACGCCAGATGAAACTGCATTCTTATCTTGAAAGATACAGACCCCGTAAAGTAGGTTTTCAGCTTCCTGCATGGATAACCCCATTTACAACATTTTCGGAAATTGCCGCAAAATGGATAAAAGGATTAAGGGATCCCGATGCAATGAAAGATCATTATAACGATCACAGAGCAGAGCCATACACAGGAGCAGGGCAGAGAAGCCTGGATTCCCTTGAAAAACTGAAAGATATGAGACCTGAAAGACTTGTTCCGGGAAACAATATCATTGCCGGTCTTACTGCAGGGGTAGATACCCAGGCAGACGGATTTTTCTTTGAAATAAGAGGCTGGAAATGGGGAATGGAAAGAGACAGCTTTCAGATCCGGCATGGTTTTGTAGAAACCTTTTCAGCTCTGGAAACTGTTTTGTGGGAAGATAAATATAAAGATGCAGACGGCAATGAATATATGGTCCACCTGGCAGTAATGGATGCAATGGGAGATAAAACTGCGGAAGTATATGATTTCTGCATAAAGCACAGAGGTCTTATTTTACCTTTTCAGGGTAAGCAGAGGCTTCAGAAGCCTTTTCGATATTCATCAATAGAAAATTATCCCGGCACAAACAAACCTATTCCCGGAGGTCTTCAGCTTTTACAGGCAGATGTTACATATTACAAGAATATGCTTGCAAGACATCTGGCAATCAAGTCCGGAGATCCGGGAGAATATCTGTTCAATTCAGAAACAACAGACGAATGGCTGAAAATGCTTACAGTGGAATATCAGGACGAACACGGCTTCTGGCAGTGTCCTAAACACAAGCCGAACCATGGCTGGGACTGTTCTGTATATTCACTTGCAGCAAGCGATGTTTTAAACATGCGTTTCTGGGAAGAAGATGAAGAAGACGAGCAGGAACCGGAAGCAACTGCAGCACAAACAACACCTCAAAGACGGAGACGGAGAGCATGGTAGATATAAAGGAAATAAAGAAGAATAAAGATACCTGGCTTTCGGGTATGGATGAAATAACAGCTTTTGTAAACAGAAGTGCACCAACTCTTCTGAAATGGAAAAAAGAGAGAAGCTTTCCCATGGAAAAGATAAACGGAGTCTGGGAATCGGATATGGAGCTTATTCTGAAATGGAGAAAAGGCCAGTTTGAAAAAGGGTAAACTATAAATAAATTGACTGTCTTGATTTGTTGTGGCACTTTCAAAAGTGCGAATAAAAAACAAAGGGACGGAGACAGTCTTAAAATGTCTATTTTTATTTTAAAGACAATTATATCTGAAATATTAAGCGTGGAGAGACAGGGGTGGAGTTCACTCGCGATCCCTGAGGCTACTTTGTTGCCTGTCGCAGCTCTCCACGCTTTTTTTATTTTGGAGGAACCATGCGAGAAAAAAACAAAGATTTAGTAGCTGTGAAATCAAGAAAAATTGGCAAAAATTTAATTAATTCTGTTGATGCGAGGGAGTTGCATGAGTTTTTAGGATCTAAAAGAGATTTTTCAAGTTGGATAAAATACAGGATCGAAAAATACGGTTTTATTGAGAAAATTGATTTTTCACCAAATTTGGTGAAAAATCGAAACCGTGGTCGATCAAGGGTAGATTACATTTTATCAATAGATATGGCCAAAGAACTATGTATGATAGAAAACACCGAAAAAGGCAAACAAGCCAGGCAATATTTCATAGAGTGTGAAAGAAAAGTCCTGGAAAGAGAGCGTGAAAAAGTAAGAAAACTCTCAAATCATGTTCCGAAACCGGAAATAAATCCGTTAGAAGCTCTGAGAAGAGAAAACAAAGACCTCCGCACCCATCTTGAAAACTATATCTACCTCTTTAATACACTGAGAAAAATGTATGAAACCTGCAGAGATGATATGGACTCTTATAGAGAGGAAAGTTATAAATACAGAAGAAAGTGGCTTGAGGATCGCGGACGGTAACCAGTTTTTAAAAAAAGGGTGCTTTTGCACCCTTTGATATGTCTTTTAAAGATTAATTTTCTTTTTGTCCAAAGAGGTTTTTAAACCGAATCCACCACCAACACCACCAATAAAAGCTACAAGTATTTTAAAGATTTCGAGCAGCAAGTCTTTATTCTCTTTGATTAGAAAAACTATGAGAAAAATAAAGAATGCCAGAATTATGATTGTATAAGCCAGTGAAAAAAATCTGTTTGAAGAAGTCAATTTATATTGGTTTGTATCATCCTTAGACATTAGATCCAGAAATTTGTGGATATGCTCTCCTTCTATTTTTGAAAATAAAGGGTTTGGCATGGGGCCTCTTACATGAGTTTGGCTCAATGCCATAGTAATCATTCTTTTTACCTCTTCAGGAGCAGAATCGAACAGTTCTGAGTCAATTGCCATATCTTCCTTTTTTTCCTCTTTTGCCAGGGAAGAAGACGGAGGGGTGTGTTTCTTTTTTTCCGCCATTTCAGCATCTTTAGGTTTTTTATCTATGGGTGTCTCTTTTTTCCCCATCATTCCCTCTCATATATTTTTCTGAATATTTTATATTCAAGTTTGTCTATATGCTCGGATAATTTTTTTTCTAATTTAGCTTCTAAAAGACACTGCAAAAAAAGAGTTATATAACTGTTGAGCTGCTCTTCTGAAATTAAACCATCAGAGTATGCATTCAGCATAAACTTAGTTGATTTTTTTACATGCTCTTTTTTTACATTTGAACAATCAAAATAATCTGGTGTCTTTATTAATTGATTAAATATGTCATGAGCCTGACTATCCAAGGATGAATTACATATATTTATCATTTTTAACCACCTTAATTTTATTAAATATACGTAACATTATAATAACATATACTTAAGTTATATAAAAACGACTTATTAAAAATAATATAATCTGTGATTTAAACACTTCAATATTATCTAAATGACACGAGCTTTAGTTTTTTAAAGATGCCATAATAATAAATTTTGTAAAAAAACAATATCAGCCAAATTATTTTTTTCAAGCATTTTATTTATGTCTTTGTTTTTTTGATTATGAAATAAAGCTATTTTTTCTTACTATTCCATCGTTGATTCCCGACCTGTGTAAATAAGGGGGGGCAGATCTTTAAATTTGACAAATGGTGGTGAATCGAAGTGTCAAGATTAATGGGTGACCCTAAAACAAAACTCCCAGATTGGTAAAAAACTTTTTTTGGATCCATTCTGAAGTCCCATTATTTTGATATCACCCTGATATTATAGAACAATAGTATGGTTTTATTTTGATAATAATATGCTTTAATATTAAGGTCTAATACGCTATAAATTTAGTTTTTTATTTGGGCGACAAGCTCGTAAATATTTGGCACTGGAATGTATTATTTGTTTTGTATTTGCTTGCTGCTTTTCATTATAAATGCCATTTTCTCTATCATTTTTTCATTTTGTTTAAGTTGATTACGGTATTGTTCGAGTATCGGAGTAACATAATTGATTCCTTCCATAAAAGCTCCTGCTCGAATATTTTCAACACCACCGGCGTTTGCTGTCCTGTGATTTCGAGCTGCTCCTCCAGAACATTTTTTGCCTGTTTTTGGATTTACAATAGGTTTGGTCCAGCCAGCTTCATAATCGTCACGGTTTTTCATAATTTATTTTTCCTTCCAAATTTTTTTCATTGTTAAATAAAACTATAATAGCTATTAACCCTTGTAACTATTGCGCACGGTTTCTACGTTAGTCCTTCCATGCGGTTGAAGGCCTTGTCCATTGATAACAGTGATTTCAGAATCACCCACTAGTGGCTGTATTCTTTTTGATACCAAGTCGGTTATAGATGTAGAACTGCTCGATTTTCTTTCATAGGGGTACTCTTTAACAGGACTGTTTTTAGCCTGCCGAATAATGACTCGAATTTCTTCTCTTTCAAAAATTTGTTGCTCAAGATCTGATGTACTAGGCATTGTAAATGCTCCTTTAATTTAAAGTTAATAATAGCCTTAATACCACCTTAATAAGATGTTGTCTAGTTTATTATTTCCAATGAATAAAAAATAAGGTGCCAGATCTTTACGGGTTGTTGCCCAAATAGAAAAGTTCTTTTATCATAATTTAGGCCTTAAACTAATAATTCAACAACTTGCCCGGTTAACAGTCGGGCTTTTTTTATTTATTACAACAAAACAAATCATTTTATTAATGTTCCACCATCCGTTTTTAAACCCCTGTCAAGCGAAAAGATGCAAATCTACACGAATCTAAGCTAATCTATGCGAATCTGCGCTAATCTGTGCAAATCTACGCGAATCTATCAAAAGTGCCAAAAAACCGGGGTTATAATATTCAAAAATAATAACTGGAGAATATTATGGCCTTTACCACCTGGTCGGATCTTGAAACAAAAATGAAAGACGATCTTGCAAAGAATAAATGGCATGTATCTTCTTATACAATCCGTAACAGAACAACTACCTACACAAGTTTTGCAGAGTTTAAAGAGGCTCTTGATTATGTTTCCAGAAAAGCTTCTGAAGAACGCGGTGATTTTTGCCGCAGAACCTATGTGGTGTAACAGATGGGTGCCTTTGAAAGAGTAGCAAACGGAGTTGATTCTGTTATTGGCTTGTTTTCGCCTGTTCGTCAGCTCCGCAGAATGAGTGCTCGTGAGCTTTTAAAAGAGCAGAAAAAAAGGTTTGCAGCGGGAGATATGGACAATGGCTGGTCTCCTGCTGGCGGTGAAAAAGATATTAATCAGCTTATTTCTCAGAAACAGCAGAGAGTTTCGCAAAGGGTAAAGCAGCTGGTTAGAGATTTTCCTTTTTTTGCAAGGGCAGTTTCTGTTCGTCAGGATCTTGTTGTTGGTACTGGCATAAAGCTGCAAAGCAGAGTCCGAAGAAACAGCGAACCCCTGAGAATTATTAACAAAGAGAATGAAGACTTTTTTAAACAATGGGAAGATATAGCAGATTCATCGGGGGTTCACCATTTTTCCGAACTTTGCAGGCTGGCTAAAAAAAGTGAAATGGAAGATGGTGAATATCTTTTTATAAAAAGAGAAATTCACAATTCTAAACGAATAGTTCCTTTTTCCCTTCAGCTTATCGAGCCTTCAAGACTTAGTGTAATTGGAGCCAGGGTTAAAAAAGGAAATATTATTTCCCAGGGAATAGAATTTGAGCCGAAAACAGGACAAAGGGTTGCCTATCATATTGAAAATGAAGGTTATGGAAAGCCTGTCCGCATACCTGCAGAATATGTGATACATGGATTTAAACCTATTGCTCCCGGACAGATAAGAGGTATTTCTCCTCTTGCTTCCGGTGTTGTAGTTGCAGATTATCTGCATGATCTTATCGAATCAACTCTGGATACAACAAGAAAAGCAAGTAAATATCTTGGTTTTGTAACCACACCTGATATCTCAGGCTTTCAGAAAGGGAAAACAACTACCAGAGACGGTAAAAAAATTGAAAATATAGAATCTACCATCCTTGAATATCTTAATCCCGGTGAAAAAGTTGAATTTGCAGACAGCAATATGCCGGGAACCAGCCATGATTCTTTAATTCTTCTTATTCTCCGGATGCTTTCAGTTTCTACTGAAACCCCATTTGAAATGCTTACAGCAAACTATTCCGGGCTTTCTTATTCAAATCATAAAGGCAGCCGTGCAGATATGATGCGCGGTATCCGTTCTGACCAGCAGAGAATGATTAAAAACCTTCATTCTCCTGTTTATAAAGAAATAATTCGCTGGGGAGTTCTGACAGGAAAGCTTAAAAGGCCGGGCTTTTTTGAAACGCCTGAAATCTGGCTAGACCATGCATGGATTCCTCCGGGTCTGGAATCTACAGACAACCTCCGTGACAGTAAAGGTAATTCAGAAAGTGTAAAAAACGGGCTCAGATCTCCCCAGCAGATTTTTAAAGAGTCTGGTCAGGATATGGAAGAGGTTCTGGATGATTTAAGTGAGTTTTACAGGCTGGCTGAAGAAAAAGGAGTGCCTATTGAGATAATGAAATCGAGCACATCAATACAAAATAATCCTGCTGCACTTGGTGCAGGAGAAGAGAGGGAATAATGACGCAGTTTTTAACAAGATCTTTTGCAGTCCGTGCTGATACACCAACAACCGTAAATGATGAAGAACGTTCTGTTGAAATAGTTGTTGCATCCGATACAGACGAGATTCTTCGTTATGACTGGGATCTGGACGGGTATGTTCCTGAAATCCTTATTATGTCCGGTTGTGAACTGCCGGAATCAGGCCGGGTTTCTCTGCTGGATTCCCATGACAGATGGTCTGTTAAGTCTGTTTACGGTTCAGTAAGGGATCTGAGGGTAGATGGTAACAAGCTGCTGGGAAAAGCCGTGTATGCAGAAGATTCTGAGTCAGACGCAGTATGGAAGAAAACCCGTGGAGGCCATGTAACCGATTATTCGGTGGGGTTCACGGAAAGAGAAATCACAAAACTCAAAAAAGGGGAGACAAAAGAGCTGGATGGAAGAGTTTATACCGGTCCGGCAGTACTTATAACAAGGTGGGGGGTAAGGGAAGTTTCTACTTGTCCCATTGGCGCAGATTCGAGTGCAAAGTCAAGAAGCAAAGAAAATTATGAACAGGAGGAAAAAAGCATGGCTGGAAAAGAAAAGCCACAGGAACCGGAAAAAAACAGAAGCGACAATCCGCCGGAAAATAAAAGGCAGGAAAATACTCCGCATGAAAGTAGAGCGGAAAAGGTGGATGAAGAAAAAATAAGGGCTGAAGCAGTAAAAAAGGAAAGAGAAAGAGTAAGCGAAATTACTGAAATGTGCAGGTCTTTTGGGTGTGATGATATAGCAAAGGATCTGATAGACAAGGAAAAGACAGTAGACCAGGCAAGAGCTGCAGTTCTTGATCATATGAAAAGAAAGGTCAAAAAAGTCTGAAGCAAATAATATCAATGCCAGATTTGACGGCGTTCTTGATGAGATGGACAAGTTCAGGT
>JBFWJK010000073.1:0-15026 GCA_050253255.1 Desulfobacteraceae bacterium
ATACCGGTTGACGGAGTAATAACATCAGGTTCAGCTTCAGTTGATGAATCTCTTCTAACAGGTGAGCCTGTTCCGGTCTTTAAAAAGACGGGAGACTTTGTTTCGGCTGGTACGGTCAATACCGACGGGCTTATAAAGTTTGAGGTTGTTCGGGACTGTAAATGTTCAGCTCTGGCAAAAATTATAGGGCTTGTAGGCAATGCTGAAAATTCCAAGATTAAAACAGCAAAACTTGTTGACAAATATGCAGGTTATTTTACTCCCCTGATTCTTTCAATTGCGGTTTTAACCTATATTTTTACTGGCGATATCACAAGAGCGGTAACTGTTCTTGTGGTTGGATGCCCGTGTTCTTTTCTGCTTGCAGGGCCTGTTGCCTCAGTCGCTGCTGTGGCAAGAGCCGCAAAGTCAGGAATAATGGTCAAGGGCGGAGTATATCTTGAAAATATTGCGGCAGCCGGATCATTTTATTTTGATAAGACAGGAACTGTAACGGAAGGAACGCCTCAGGTTGTCTGTGTAGAGACTTTTGATGGCTTAAACGAGGAAAGTGTCTTAAGTCTTGCATCAGCAGTGGAACAGGGAAGCACTCATCCGATTGCAGAGTCGATAGTTAAAAAAAATGAAGAATCAGGGTATCGGAATCTCAGGGCAAAAGATATTGTAAATATTCCGGGAAAAGGTGTCCGGGGGATTGTAAACGCCAGTGAAGTTGAAGTCAGTGCAGGAATCTCGGATTTATCTAATGGTGAAACAGTAGTATGGGTAAAAGCCGATAATAAACTTGTTGGAAAGATTTATCTTTTTGATAAAGTAAGAAGCGGAGTAAAAAATATGACTGAAGAGCTTTTTCTGCTCGGAGCCGAAAATGTCGGGATTTTATCGGGCGACTCGGAAGGTGCGGTAAAAAGAGCTGCTGAGGATGCAGGAATAAATGAATATTATTTTAGTCTTGCTCCGGAAGACAAGCTTGAATTCATCAGTGGCAGAAACTCAGGAAGTATAGTTTTTACTGGAGACGGAATTAATGACGCTCCTGCTCTTAAAGCTTCGTGTGCCGGAATATCCATGGGATTTAAAGGTTCGGAAACAGCACTTGAAGCATCAGATGTGGTTCTTATGAACGACCGGATAACTCTTCTGCCTTTTCTTGTAAAGCTGAGCAGAAAAATGAAAAGAATAGTCAGTATTAATATTTTTCTGAGTCTTGGGATAAACCTTATTGCAGTAATCCTTGGAACAGCAGGCCTGATTAATCCGGTAGCAGGAGCCCTTGTGCATAATGCAGGCTCTCTTCTTGTTGTCTTGCTTTCTGCATCATTAATATTTACGGATGAAAAAAACGGGGAAAAATTTGAAGAAAATAAACTTGCTGTCGGATTTGATTGTTGAATTTTATGAAAAACTGTCTTCATGGGAGCAGTCTGTTGTAGAAGGAACCGGTCTTACTCTTGCCCAGACCCATACTCTTGAAATACTTGGAGCGGGAGATTCCATAAAAATGAAGGAACTTGCCCTTAAAATGGGAGTTACAACCGGGACTCTGACTGTAATGATAGACACTCTGGAAAAAAAAGGCTTTGTCAAAAGAACAAGAAACCCTGAAGACAGGCGCTCGTATGTGATAATGCTCACTGAAAAAGGGCGGAGCTGTCATGAAACGCACTCCGATTTTCATGTGAAACTCACAAGGGAGTGTACTTCAGGGTTTTCAGAGGCTGATATGGAAAAGTTTGAATCTCTGCTCAGGGAATTTATCAGTCATATCTAGTCTGGCAGCTGATCAAAAAGATGTTTTTTGTTGAGTTTTTACAGAAAAAAGCATTCAGCCGATATGGCTCTTTCTGATGAGGCTGAATGCATATGATTTCTTTTAGATAAAAAGATTATTTTGAAAACATTGCCACAAAATTTTGAAACCCTTTTTCCTCTTCCCTGATACAGTCATCAAATAAAAGAGAGTCTCCTTTTTCGCAGAGTTCTTTCATCTGGAGCATTATTCCCTGATTAACTCCTGTTATCATTTCTGCAATTTCAACTGTACGCTTCATAAGATCGTCTCTGCATACAACTTCATTTACAAGCCCGCACTCAAGAGCTTTTTGTGCTGAAACAGGTTCGCATGTCATGGACATCTGCTTTGCCATTCTTCTTCCAACAGCCTGTGAAAGAAGCTGGCTCATTCCCCAGCCCGGATGAATTCCAACAAGTGCATGGGTGTCCCTGAAAAATGCATTTTCCGATGCAATTAAAAAATCGCAGTTAAGAGCAATTTCAAAACCTCCGGTAATTGCATATCCGTTTACAGCTCCGATAAGAGGTTTTTTGCAGGAACTGAAAACTTCAACCATTCCTTTTTTGTCGCCCAGGGGGTCAAAAAGATTTTCTCCGTTCTGAAGAGCCTTGAGGTCTATCCCTGAACAGAAGGAATCTCCGTTCCCTGTAATTATTCCGACTTTTATTTCATCATTTTCTGAAATTTCATTTACACTCTTATAAAGCCCTGCAAGAAGTTCCTGATTTATTGCGTTTTTTCTTTCAGGCCTGTTCAGGGTTATTATCCCAATGTTATTGTGAACCGAAAATTGTACAGCCTGCTGCATAATTCCCTCTCTTTTTGTTTTTCTGGTTTACGCTTTTATATATAAAATTTGATAAATCATTACTTGTAAAGAATTAAATTGATGTTTTTTCAGAAAAAAATTCATTCCCTTTAACATGGATATAAAATTTGGTACTATAAAAACCATTATCCTTTATGAAACAGTTGTTCCTCATTAATAATCATTTATTGCAAGTAAACTTAAAATTAAAGATTAAACATGAATAATAATTTTTTATTGGCAATGATTGAAGAATCTTCCTTTGCATTTGCCTGCCATAAGATAATTAAAGACGATAAAAACAGTCCTTGTGATTATGAATTCATAGATGTCAACCTTGCCTTTCTTGAGCTTACAGGCCTTACAAGAGAATCGGTTATTGGAAAAACTGTTAATGAAATTATGCCGGAAACCGGAACGAACAGATTTAAATGGACAAAATTTTACGGTGAGCTTCCACGGGAAGGAGGAAGCAGAACTTTTGAGGAGTATTCAGAATCTTTGAAAAAGTGGTTTAAGGTATATTCTTTTTCCAAAGGAGACGGCAATTTTTCCACTGTTTTTATTGATATTACATCAGAGAGACAGAAATCAGAAGAACTTGAAGGCTTTTTTTCTGTAAATCTCGATCTTTTATGCATTGCGGATACAGATGGAAACTTTGTTAAAGTAAACAAAGAGTGGGGATCGGTTCTTGGGTATTCAGCTGACGAGCTGTACAGCAGGAAATTTATTGAGCTGGTGCATCCGGATGATCTTCAGTCTACCTTAAAGGCAATGTCTGAATTAAAAAAGCAGAATAAAATCTTAAACTTTGTGAACAGATACCGGGCAAAGAACGGTTCATACAGGTTTATTGAATGGAGGTCATATCCTGAGGGAAATCTGATTTATGCAGCTGCAAGGGATGTAACGGAAAACAGACTGAGAGAGCAGGCTCTTGAAGAAAGCGATTCGACATTGAGAGGGATTGCAGAGTTTGCATACGATGCAATAATAATGATTGATGATAAAGGAAAGATTTCTTTTTGGAACCCTTCAGCTGAAAGAATTTTCGGGTACTCACGCAAGGAGGCTTCAGGTGCAGATCTGCATGAGCTTATTGCTCCACAAAGATTTTATCCTGCTTATGAAAAAGCTTTTTGCTCCTTCAGGGAAACAGGCAAAGGAGATGTTGTAGGAAAAACAATAGAAACTGCAGGCATAAGAAAAGACGGAGAGGAAATAAGGATTGCGCTTTCTCTTTCTGCCATAAAACTGAAGGAAAAATGGGGTGCTGTAGGAATTGTAAGAGATATAACAGAGCAAAAGAAGTATGAAAGAAAACTTGCTGAAAGTGAATTAAACTTCAGAAGTTTTTTTGAAACAATTGACCATATGATTTTTGCAGGAAACAGTGACGGTAAAATTTTTTATACAAATCCTTCAGTGACCAGAAAACTTGGATTCACAGGCGATGAACTTGAAGGCATGGATATTATAGATATCTATGCACAAAAGGACAGGATAAAAGCTGAAGAAATTTTAGCTGATATGCTTGCCGGAAAAAGATTTTCATGTTTTCTCCCTCTTCAGAGGAAAGATAAGACAGAGCTTCCCGCAGAAACAAGAATATGGTCCGGAAAATGGAACGGAAAAGAATGTATTTTCAGTATTTCAAAGGACCTTTCAAAAGAACAGGAAGCCCTGGATAAATTCAACAGTCTTTTTGACAGCAATCCTGCACTGATGGCGGTTACAAATTTACAAGAGAAAAAGTTTACTGAGGTAAATGTTTCATTTCTTGAAACTCTTGGATATGCGAAAGATGAGGTCATCGGTAAATCTGCTGATGATTTGAATATCTTTGCTGAAAAAGAAAAGCTTGAGGATATAAGAAGCAGATTGAATGTAAAAGATTGTGTACGTAATGAAGAGGTTAAGGTTAAAACAAAATACGGCAGTGTCCTGACAGGGCTTTTATCGGGTCAGGTTATACAAAGTCAGAGCGGAAGCTATGTTCTGACAGTGATGACAGATTTTTCAGCGCAGAAAGAAGCGGAAGGCAAACTTGTCTATTATTCTGAAATGCAGAATATTTTAATGAGGATTGCTTCAAAATATATAAATATTCCTGTTAATGAAGCTGATCTGTCAATTAACAAGGCCCTGGCTGATATAGGCAGATACTTTAATTCTGACAGAGTTTATATTTTTGACTACAATTTTGAGAACAATACAACTTCAAATCTCTATGAATGGTGCAGTTTTGGAACAGAACCCCAGATAGACGAACTTCAGAATGTTCCCCTTGAAGGACTGAACGACTGGCTTAAAGCTCATCTGGACGGCCGGGCCATGATGGTCAAAAACACTTCGGAGCTTCCTGAAGGCAGCCTTAAGAAAATTCTGCTTCCCCAGGGAATAAAAACTCTTATTACCGTTCCGTTGAAATACAAAGGGGAACTTTCAGGATTCATTGGCTTTGACTGGGTAAAGGATTATCATGATTATACTCAGGTTGAGATAAACCTTCTTTATCTTTTTGCTGAAATCCTTGTTAATACAAAAGCCCGGATCGAGTCGGAAATTTTGCTTGCAGAAAAGCAGGAAAGACTTGATCTTGCACTAAAAGGGACCAATGCAGGTCTGTGGGACTGGTATATCCAGTCGGGGAATGCAGTGTTTGATAAAAGATGGGCTGAAATTGCAGGGTATGATTTAAGCGAACTGGAGCCCGTGAGCATCAGAACATGGATTGATCTCTGCCACCCTGAAGATCTTGAAAAATCGAACAAAGCTCTCGAAGAACACTTTTCCGGAAAAACAGATTTTTATGAATCCGAAGCAAGAATGAAACATAAAAGCGGAGAGGATGTATGGGTTCTTGACAGAGGCCGTGTTGTTGAGTGGGACAAGGATGGAAGACCTCTGAGAATGACAGGGACTCATATTGATATAACACAGAGAAAAAAAGCCGAAGAAATGATAAGACATCTTGCCAATCACGATGCACTTACAGGACTTCCAACCATGAGACTGGCAAAGGACAGAGCCTTTGTTGCCAATGAAAGAGCCAGGAGAAACAAAAAGATGACAGCCTTTATGTTTGTTGATCTTGACGGGTTCAAACTGGTAAATGACACCTACGGGCATGAAGCCGGAGATGCTGTTTTAAAGGAGGTTGTCGCAAGGCTTAATTCTTCTGTAAGAAAGTCTGATACAGTTTCGCGCATAGGAGGTGATGAATTTTTGATAATAATAAATGAGATCAGTGCTTTAGACCTCTGCGAAAAAATAGCTCAAAACATTATTGCAAAAATTTCAGCGCCTTTTAAATATCACAGAAATGAGATGAAAATAGGATGCAGTGTCGGAATTTCAATTTATCCAGAAAATGGAGAAGATATTGATAAATTGATAAGAAAAGCCGATGAAGCAATGTATTCAATAAAAAAATCAGGAAAAAATAACTACGCCTTTGCATGAACTGACTGCAGAGAGTGTTTTTCATAAACGCTTCAATATAAAAAACAGAAATACTATTTCACAAACCTATCTAATCAGGTGACGCTTCTCACTGCTTTGATAAACGACCTCGCTTCTGTGTATAAAAACTATTATATTCTTATGTAAAATTAATTGTTTATTTGACATCGTGAACTTTAAAAGACATAATTTTTTAATTCCTTGCACTTCATTTTCAAGTTTTTTCCAAATTTTAAATAAGTTTTGTTTTGACTGTTCAGAATTTTAACAATCCTAAATTACCAAGGGAGGCGTTTCATGTCTGAAAAGAAATCAATAACAAACAATTTCGGAGCTCCTGTATCAAATGATCTTAATTCCGTAACTGCAGGAGAAAAAGGGCCTGTTCTTATTCAGGACGTTCATCTGGTTGAAAAGTTAGCTCATTTTGACAGGGAAAGAATCCCTGAACGGGTTGTTCACGCAAAGGGTGCCGGTGCTTACGGCTTTTTCGAGGTTACAAACGATGTAACAAAATATACAAAAGCCGATTTTCTTTCAAAACCTGGAAAAAGAACTGATCTTTTTGCAAGATTTTCTACAGTGGGCGGTGAAAAGGGTTCTGCTGATTCTGAAAGAGATCCAAGAGGTTTTGCTGTCAAATTTTATACAGAACACGGGAATTACGATATGGTCGGCAACAACACCCCTGTATTTTTTATCAGGGATGCAATGAAGTTTCCTGATTTTATTCATACCCAGAAAAGAAATCCCAGAACCAATCTCAAAGATCCTGATATGTTCTGGGATTTTCTGTCTCTTACTCCTGAATCGATCCATCAGGTTACAATTCTTTTTTCAGACAGAGGAACACCGCGGACATTCAGAAATATGAACGGCTACAGCAGTCATACTTTTATGTGGTACAATGAGAAAAAAGAATATTTTTACGTACAATACCATTTTAAAACAGAGCAGGGGATTGATAATTTTACAGGTGAAGAGGCTGATAAAATGAGAGGAATTGATCCTGACTGTGCAGCAAGAGATCTTTGTGAGGCAATAGAAAGGGGGGAATACCCTTCCTGGAAACTGGAAGTTCAGATAATGACACCTGAACAGGCAAAGGACTACAGGTTTGATCCTTTTGACATAACAAAAGTCTGGCCTCATTCAGATTTTCCGCCAATTGAAGTAGGAAGAATGGTTTTAAACAGAAATCCTGAAAATTATTTTGCTGAAGTTGAGCAGGCTGCATTTTCTCCTGGAAACTTTGTTCCGGGAATCGGTCCTTCTCCGGACAAAATGCTTCAGGGAAGACTTTTCAGTTATCCTGATACACACAGGCATCGTCTGGGCACAAATTACCATCTGATTCCGGTAAATTCACCTAAAAATTCAAAAGTTGAAAATTACCAGAGAGACGGATTCATGCGGACAGACAGCAACCTCGGTTCCGGACCCAATTACTGGCCAAACAGTTTTGGAGGGGTAAACCCTGACCCCGAAGCTGAAATGCCTGATATAAAAATTGAAGGCCATGCAAAAAGGCATGCCTACACTCTTACAGATGATGATTTTGTTCAGCCCGGAGAACTTTACAGAAAAGTAATGACAGAAACAGACAGGGAAAATCTTGTAAGAAATATTACAGGCCATCTTGGAGGAGCAAATAAAAGAATCCAGCTGAGGCAGACAGCTCTTTTCTACAAAGCTGATCCAGATTACGGAACAAGGGTTGCACAAGGGCTTGGACTTGACATTGGAGCCGTAAGAAAACTTGCTCAAATGACTCAGGAAGAAAGGGTTGAGGCTACAAAAGCCTGATTTTTATATTGAATCAATGCTTTTTGATTGCTGATAAACCTGATACCGAAAGTTTTTTTTGGTATCAGGTTTTTTTATAAAAAAATATAAGAATGCTCTAAACGATTTTTTCTCTGCTAGTTAATAAAAAAAATAATTACAAGTTAGGAGAAAAATTATGAACAAAATTTTGCCAATGCCACCTTCGAGATTTTTTCGTTTTATGAGAACTTATATATGCAGAGACTGTAATCATATATTTACAAAATATCTGTTTTTGAGTTTAGCATGTCCAAAATGCAAAAGTCGTAATATTTCGAGATTGAATATCCTTACTTTTTGAGTCCTATTTAATATAGAGACATTTTTGTAGTAATTATATTAAAAATAGGGGGATTTTGAATATTTGGATGGTAAAAAAAATTGAGCACATAAGAAGAAATATTCAAATTTTAAAAATCAAAGATTTTTTTTGCATCCTTATAATAGTTTTTATTCTTGACAGAATAGAATGGGTAAGGGAATTTTTATTATCGTTTTATATTGACCTTAAGCAATAGTTATTTTTTTTCTAATTTAGAATAAGGAGAAGTAAAAATGGCCATAAGTAAAGAGCAGGAAGAAAAAGCAAGAAAACAATTTATGGATGATATAAACAATGTGGATGAAAGTGATGTGGAATATGCTGCTAAAAAGGGCAATAAAAAAGTAGAGTCCTTAGAGAAAAACAAGCCGTCAGCACTTATTGAAATATGGGAAGATATAAAACTTCTTGTTGGCTTGGTTGGTGACTATGTCAGTGGGAAATACAGAGAAACTCCATGGAAAACAATAGCTGCTGCAGCTGGAGCAATAATTTATTTTGCTTCTCCAATAGATGTTATTCCTGATTTTATTCCAATTGCAGGATATCTTGATGATGCTCTTGTACTAAAACTTGCTATTGATTTTTCTCACGATGATTTGATGGCGTATAAAAGATGGAAAGAATCAGCACAGTAATAAAAAAATAATTTTTTAAAAAGGAGCAGTCAAATTGCTTAAAATTCAGTCGGATTTTTTGGATTATATATCAGATATTAATAACGAAATTAAGTCTTCAGGAATTTCAGATGAAACCAAGGACAGATTAATTAATAAATTTATTGAAAAAGCTTTAAAAGAAGCAGAACTTTTAATTCCAGTAATTGGGGCTTTCAGTTCGGGAAAAAGTTCTTTAATTAATTCTTTTCTTGGAAAAGAATATCTTCCAGTGGGTATAACTCCTGAAACTTCTCTTGCTACTGAAATAAGATATGGTGACAAAGACATAGTTCAGGCAGTTAAGGGAAACTCTGAAATAGATGAGTTCCCTTTTTCAAACATTGAAGAAGTAGTAAAAAAAGCAAAAGACTATAAATACCTGAAAGTTTATTTAAATAATGAAAATATTAAAAAAATTGAACCTTTAATACTTGTTGATATGCCAGGTTTTGATTCACCTCTTGATCTACATAATCAGGCAATCATGGAGTATATTGACAAAGGTTCTCATTATATAGTCCTTACAAGTGTTGAGGACGGAAGTATTACACGGTCAATGACAAGACAGCTTTTAGATATTCAGGAATATGGACGTGATTTTACATTTTTCTTGAGTAAAACTAACTTGAGGGCTGGATCAGACATTGAACAAGTAATTGAAAAAATTGAAGAACAGATTGAAGATACATTTAATTTTTCCAAAAAAGTTTTGAAATTAGGTGTCAACAGCGGTGAGAGCCTTAATGAAGTTTTAAATGGAATTGATCCTGAAAAACTTTTTAAAAATATTTTTTTAAATCCTTTAAGACAAAATTATTCAAATATTACAGAAAATTTAAATACAAATATTTCAGCATTAAAAAAGAGCAAAAATGAAAACCTTGATGCTGTAAAGGAATTAAAAAAAGGTGTTGAAAATCTGATAAAAAAACGTGACTCAATGATTGCTCAAGCAAAGCAAAAATATTCTGATGCAAATGTGGCTTCTATAGTAAATGCTGTAGGGAAAGATTTGAGTGATTCTTCAGATGAACTGGCACAAGCAGCTTTAAGAGGAGGAGAAACAGCTCTTTCTCAGTTAATTACTGAAATAGTAAGGCATAGTTTAATAGAAAATGTTAAATATTCAATGAACAGTATTGGCGAAAGTATTGTAAATGATTTTTCTCTTAGCTTAAGCAGTATTAATTCTACGATTTCTTCTTTTTCAATAAGTGAAGACTGGCTTTCAAAAATAACTGAAAGCACTAAAATGATGATGGAAAGGACTCAAAGTTTTCTTAAAAGCTCATCAGATGTTTTGCCTAATAAGGAAAATTCAGGAAAAATCTATAAAATTATCTCCACAGTCCTTGCAGTTACAACTCAAATAATAAACCCTATTTTAGAGCTAATAATTGTTTTTCTTCCAGATATTATTTTGGGATTTTTTAAATCATCACAAGAAAAAAGACAGATTGAAGAAATAAAGTCTTCAATTCTAACTCAGGTTATTCCTGGGATTAAAAGACAGCTTAGTATTAAATTACCTCAGATATTTGAAGAGCAGATAAGTGAATTAATCCAAAATATTGCAAAAGAATTTGAAAGAGAACTAAGTGAAAAACAGCATGCAATTGAAGCTATGGAAAAAGAAAAAGAAGCCAGAATTACTGATATAAATACTGAAATTAAACTTTATGAAGATTTAAGCGCAAAAATTACAGAATTAACAAACAAAGTTTTATTTCAAAATTAATACGGAGGTCTTTGTATGGATTTAATAAGTGTTGGCCGCAAAGTTGAAGATATCTTGTCAAGATATCATAATCTGGTTGAGTACGAAGCCGACAACCTTAAGAGAGAATTTGCAATAGATTCTCCAGACTCAATGGAAAAAGCAATTGAAGATATTCAAAATCAGGAAAGGCTTCTCCAAATTGGTATTGTCGGTCGAGTTAAAGCCGGTAAATCATCTCTTTTAAATGCTTTGCTTTTTAATGGTGAAAATATTCTTCCAAAGGCAGCCACACCAATGACTGCTGCTTTAACTCAGCTTTCTTACGGTAATGAACTTTCTTCAGAAGTTGAATTTTTTACAAAGGAAGATTTTTTAAAAATTAAGGAAGCACATGGGAAATACCTGAGCAGATTATCTAATTTAAAGGAAACTGCTTTAAAAAATCTTAAGGAAAGAAAGAAAAAAAAGGAAAAAGGGCTGTTAAGTATTTCAGCAAAACTTTCTCCACAGGAAGAAAATGAGTTGAATGAAAAAGCACTCCGGCAGGCATTAAGAGAAATAAAAAATGAAACAGAACTAAGTGCTGCATATGATCAGTTTGAGAAAATGAAAAATTCAGGAGTAGATATAGATTCTCTTGGTGAACTTAAAAAGATCAAGGCTGAAAATATTTCTGACTTAAGTGCGTCTCTTACTGAATATGTCGGTTCAGACGGAAAATATATGCCTTTTACAAAAAGTGTGGATATTAAGCTTCCACAGGAAAATTTAAAGGATATTAGAATTATTGATACTCCGGGAATAAATGATCCTGTTCAGTCAAGGGAAGAGAGAACAAGAGAGCTTCTCAAGTATTGTGATGTTACTTTTGTAGTAAGTCCATCGGGGCAGTTTATAAGTAATGAAGATACTGATCTTATGGACAGAATTACAAAAAAAGAGGGTGTGAGCGATGTTTATGTTGTTGCAAGCCAGGTTGATACCCAGCTTATGGGGAGTGAAAAGGAAAAATATAGTGGAGAGCTGCCAAAAGTTCTTGAGGGAATAAGAAGTTCACTTGGAACACATCTTGTTTCAACCTTAAAAAAACTTAAACAGAGCAGTCCAGAGATTGGTGCTGCATTTGATGAATTGATAGAAGGCGGCAAAGAGAATGTAGTCCATTCTTCCGGTATTTGTCAGACTCTAAAATCTCAGTTTGAAGAAAAAGAAAAATGGGATGATGGAGCAAGGCATGTATGGGGATATTTAACAAGAGAATATCCTGATTATTTCAGTGATAGCGACATTAATCTTTCTTGTGCCAATTTGGATCTTCTTGGAAATATTCCTAAAATCAATTCAATTGTTTCAGATGTAAGATCCAAAAAAGATGAAATACTGAATAAAAGAAAACAGGAATTTATTCAGGTCAAGACAAGGGCTTTTACACAATATCTTGATGCAATTATTTCTTTTGCAGAAAATCAGACTGAAAAAATTAAAAACAGTGACAAGGAAGAGCTGAAAACACAGAAAGATAAGCTTCTTAAAATTCAAAAAAAAGCCTCATCAGCTCTTAATGAAGAATATTATGATCTTGTTGATGAACTTGAAATTAATATAAAAAATACACTTACTGCAAAACTGAATTCTTTTTTTAAGGAAACAAGAGATTCTGTGAAGAGTGAGCAGGGAAGTGAAACAGAAAGTTATGAAGTAAAAAAAAGTGGTTTTTTTTCAAAGATTGCAAGAGGTATTGGGGCTGGAGGATATGAAACTAAAACAAGGACATATACAACTTTAAGAAGCGGGGCTGTAAGAAGTGCACTTGAAGATTTGACCTGTGATATTGAAAATTCTATTTCAACAGAATCAAGACAATTTGTTCTGGACTGGAGAAAAAGTCTTTATTCCAATCTTTTAAAAACTTTAAGAAGTACAGTTTCAGATGATGATCTTGATACCCAGCTTATAAAAAAGACTATAAGGTCGGTTTTAAATTCTGTTGAATATCCTGAAATGGATTATGGAAGTCTGCTGGAGTCAGGTGAAGAAGAGGAAAACCGCAATAAACCCAAAGGCTTATTGGGCGGTCTTTTTGCGAGCTTGTCCCGGTCTAGGGGTGGTTTGAATGCGAGAGGGACATTGACAGGCTCTGAGGCAGAAGATTTCCTTGATGAAGCATTAGGGTTTATAAATAACCTAAAAAAGCAGGTTAATAGTGATATTAAAGCTTATTGTGCAGATTTGATTCAATCTTTAAAAAAAATAGATCCTTCCGAAAAAATATTTGGGAATTACAAAATGCGTATTGAAGAGCTTGAAGAACAGTTGAAAAACCGTGAGCTTACTCTTGAAATGTTTTCAAAATTAACAAAAGAGCTTGGGGAGGTTTGCTGATAATGCAAATTGAAAAACATAATGAATTAAAGCAGCAGATTGATGAGTTGGGGAAGTTTTTTAAGTGGAATAAGGCTGAACTTAAAAATAATGTTAAATCAAACATCTCTGGCATTTTTAATGAGTTGACAGAACTAACCAAGACAAAAGAACATCTTGAATCTGAACTAAAAACTTTAAACCATAAGAATGAAGAATTGGATAGAATCTCAAAACAGCTTAAAAACGAAAAAAGGGATATGGCTTTAGAAATTGAGAAGTTAAATAATAATTTTAGGGAGCTTAAAAAGAAATACAATTTGGTCGTTGAAAAATACAAAGGGGTTGAAAGCCAAAAGAATCAAATTGAAAAAAAATATAATGACGTTTCGATAAAGTATAATCTTATAAGTGAAATTTTATCTGCTAGTTCAGTCTTTAATGAAAAGTTTCACAAATTCAGAGCTTTATTAAGAAATGAATTTCTTGAGTTTGCAAACAAAGAGTCTTCACTTGCTGAAGAAGCACAGGCAATTCTTATGATGCAGGCTGTGGAAAAAAGACTTGAACTTGTAGTTAGTTTTTCAAATATTTATAATAAAAATATAATTGCAATCGGAGGAGGTTTCAGCAGCGGAAAATCAGCTTTTGTAAACAGTTTTTTTAATGATGAAAAGCTTAAGCTTCCAATCGGGATTAATCCCGTTACTGCTATTCCAACATATATTATACCCGGAGAAATAAACCATATTAAGGGATATTCTCAAAATGGCGGAGTTATAGATATTGAAAGAGGTTTTTATGAAGAGTTGTCTCATGACTTTGTTAAATCATTTAAATTTAATTTAAAAGACATAATGCCTTTCATGGCTTTGGAAACTTCAATCAGAAATCTTGATAAGCTTTGCTTTATTGATACTCCAGGCTACAATCCTT
Organism: Desulfobacteraceae bacterium; assembly: GCA_050253255.1. Taxonomy (GTDB): domain Bacteria; phylum Desulfobacterota; class Desulfobacteria; order Desulfobacterales; family JACKCP01; genus JACKCP01. The sequence continues at coordinate 13,897 of JBFWJK010000073.1, forward strand.
CAGATATTGATCAGGGCTTTACTTCGGAAGATAAAAAGACAGCTTCAGAATATCTGGCTCAGGCTAGTTCTATGATTTGGATGGTAGGCCTTGATTCAAACGGTACTATACCTGCATCTGATCTTGAATTTTTGGATACTTTAAACCTGGAAGATAAAAAACTTTATATAGTTGCAAATAAAGCAGATTTAAGGGCAGAAAGCGATCTTGAGGATGTGCTTGATGAGATTGAAGAATCACTTGATGACTATGATATAGAATTTTGTGGTATAAGTGCTTTTAGCTCAAATTTAAGACATGAATATATGAGCAGAAAACTTTCTTTGTTTGATTTTTTAAAAGGCGAGAATAAAACTCTTCAGACAGAAAAAGAAATAATTTCAGAAATAGAAAAAGTTTTTGGAATGTATGAAGCAGCTCTTGCACAGGACATAGAAAAAAGTAAAAAAGTAATTTCTCAGATAAATTCCCTTGAGCTTGATATGTTGGAGTCTGGTTTTGATTCAACAGATTCTAAAGTTGACAATAGAATAGAAGAATTGAAAAAAAGCTTTAAAATAAAGCATCTTGAGAATTTACAAAAAGAAATGTTTTCAGTAAAAAAATTAATTCTGCAAGGTGTTACAGATATTTTTAACGACATAAACCGTAAAGAATAGCATTTGATGAATTATGCTCCGAAGTTAATCGCTTCGGAGCGTTTTATACATCAAGTTAATATTCTATCCCCCCCATGCATCATAATTTCAAATTAAATTTATTTTAGAAATAAAAAAAAGCATGCTTCTAATAATAGGAGTATTTTTTTTAAAAAAAGGCTCTAAACGAGTTTCCCTTTTGTATGAACAAATAAAAAACATACAGGAGGTAAAATGTTTAAGAATTCATTATTTTTTTTGGCTGTTTCTGCTTTTTTCTTTTCAGGCTGTTCTGATGATGCTGTTAATTTTGTGAAAAAAAGCAAAATGACAAGGTATCAGGATTCGGTTTACGAGATGTTTGACATTGGGTTTGATAAAACCATGTGGAGCTCAAAAGTTGAAAATCAATATAAAATTGTTGTTTTTGAAGGAGTTGTTAGTCGCAGATTAAATTTGGAGCTTATTAACAATAATATGAATTTTGTAAAA
>JBFWJK010000074.1:0-14494 GCA_050253255.1 Desulfobacteraceae bacterium
GAACTGATTTTTTTATGGTAGCAGGGATTTTTTTTATTTCAACTTTTTTAAAAAAATACAGGAGACGCATTTATTTATATGTAACTTAATTTTTATTCAAATCGGTCTTGACATGGGGTCCACTTTAGAAACAGTTACATATTTCAGTTTTTTATTCACATTGTCTATTAATGCAGTGTGTGAAACTGTTCCGTCTGTGTGTATGGTTACTCCCATTTTTTGAGCAATAATTATTTTTCTGCCACCTGTTGCAGTGTCTTCTTTTGTTTTGTCTGTTTCTTCAAGGGGCTGATTTATCAATGCATAATTTTCGTGGGCTTTCCATTCTGCTGTTCCGTCTGCAAAAGTTTCATCCTGAGTTACAGACCAGGGGGGTTCTGTTGCTCCCGTTGTTCCTGCTGTCACACATTCATAAACAAAACCATTTTGAGTTGGCGCCCTTGTAACGTCTCCAATCTCAAAAGCTACTTCAGGATTCCACATACTCGGCCAGCAGGCGTTGTGATAAGTCAAAGGCTGCTGAGAACATACAGCCTCTTCATCTGCCTCCATGTAAGAATCTATTATAAGGTCTAATATTTCTATAGGTGTATAACGTGCCATAACCTCTCCTATTGTATTTTAGGTACTAAATTAATTATTACTGATTCAGGAATATCTTTAGGCACAACAATTTTGAATTGCAATTCTTTTCCTGTTGTGTCCATTCCCGGAACAATATCTGGAATGCTTTCGTTTCTTGTGCATGGTTGCCATGTTCCTCCGGAGATTACTGAGTGAACTTCAATCTGAGCAGGATCAAAATTAACTCCTTCAAGAATCCTTACTTCCCATTCTATTTTTGAGCCTGTGATTTTAGTTGAATAAGGTTCAAGATCGTAACTTTGACAGGAAAGAATGATTTTATCGTCAACATTTACATCTGTTATTGAAGGACACAGGTTCTTTATTTTTGAATTGTAACAGAAGGCTATCTGAATATTTCCTTCAGCAGTCATGCCGCCTGTTGAAGTCCATTCCGCAGAAGTTAAGTTTCTGACTGTTACAACATGACACATGTTTTCCTGAAACTGCATTGCCTGTTTTAAGGCAAAGTTTGAATTGTTTTGAAAAGCTTTGTTCCAGGTACCTGAATCATCAATATAATACCAGTCAGAATCTCCGGAAACTAAGTGAACAGCTTCATCTTTTGTTACTACTGCTTTCCAGGCATTGTTCACATAAGTATTGAAAGTGGATCCATTGTCAAAAGAAAATGCCGGAATTATCTGAGGTTCGTTCAAATCCTGAATCAGGGTCTCTTTCCACATTTTTCCCTGAAGTACTAAATCATCCTGATACCTGCTTTTAGTATTAAACCTTAAATCAACAATGCTCCCTTCAAAATTTGGCCCGAGATAATTTCCTCCGATTAAAATATCAGCTAAACCATTACTGCCAAAAGATTTAAACTCAAATTCATCAGTTCCTGAAATTACTAAATCTGTTTTATGTTTATCAAAGCTGAAAGAAGCAGTCTGAAGAGAATTATCATTAAGGGTTATTTCAGAGTTGATAGTTTCGTTCAAGTCTATGTCTAAAGTGCCTGTTGAACTTAATTTAAAGGTGTCAGTGCCTTTAGTTAAAATAGGTTTATTCGTATCTGTTGTTTTAAAGGATAAGTGAACCTGTCCCTGACTTAACTCTTCTGTTGTTATCTGTCCTAAATCTATGTATTGATTAGTTCCGTTTAAAACAGCACCATCTTTTGAAACATCTGTTGCAGTAAGGTTGTAAGCTATTGCATCAGGATTATTTCCTGTGCTGTCTTTTATTGCTGCTGGGTCTTGATTTAGGTGGTATACTGCTTTGAAATCTTTAAAAACTTCCTGCCCTTGTGCTGAACCTATATCTCCTATATCAGGGTTTGCACTGCCTCCTTGGGAAATTGTAAAAACATTTTCCCCTTTTTTAATTTGAGGAAAAAGAGTCCACAATTCTGCATAAGTATTTAATTCCCAAAAACTTCTTTCTGTTTTTAAATTCTGTACGCCTCGTAAAACAGTTAAGTTTGAAGAATTTGTTAATACTTCTGCGGTATCAAAACCTGTTGTTCCTGAAGTGCTTGAGAGTTTTAAACGCAAAGGAACATTGTTTAAGTCCTTTTTTGAAGTAAATTTTGCCGTTATGAAAGAAAGTGAAATTTGTGTGTCTGAAAATGTTAAAAGGTTATCGGTCTGGGCGTGGTAGTCGGCTTTGATCCAGGTAGCTCCTCGGTTATTAGCAAAAACAACGTTCTTAATAAGACCATCCCAGTACCAATAGCCACGTGGATTACGTCCTATATTACTTTTCTGTCCAGTATTTCCGCCATAAGTTAAAGCATCTCCCAATTTTGTAGTTGAATCAACTAAAACACCGTCTACATATAAATACAAACTGGAACCATCGCTCTCAACAGCTAGAACATACCAAGTATTTGAATCAATTAAGCTACTGTCTTCAACAGTAGTTCTAACTTCTGCCCCACTATCTTGAACACAGCACCCCAATTTATCGTTAGTTGTATACGTAGCATCAGGATCAATACCAATTAGAACATCGTCATTCCAACCACTAAAATCATTACTTATAATGATTCTCTGACCCGTAATAGTAAATCCTTTTACAACGGATCTCCATAACCATTTTGTTTTTTCAGGTAGCTCACCTAAATCTATATAATCATCACTGCCGTCGAAGTCGATAGCTTTACCGATTGGCCCATCCACCAAATCAGCGGAAGTCATTGATCCGTGGGGAGTGCCGTGATTACCGTTGCCACTTGAATCAATAATACAATCGGTGCCCCCAGATGGGTCTTGAGACATCGTATAAACAGCCTCGAAATCACTATTCCACACCTCCGTCCGATTCCCCGGCGTGCCGATATAAGCAGTATTATCTGCAACGCTTGCATCGAAAAACAGCGTTAATTCTGTGTCCTCAGTGCTGCTTATAATCCAGCCATCACGAGAAACCCAAAGAAGTCCTCTGTTGTTGACAGAATCCCATTCCTCAATCTCAACATACAATTCAGTCCCTGAAGAATCCTGAACAGAGATTTTATATTTATTCTCTCCTAATTCTGTAAATATATCAGAAGTATCGGCAGAATTTATTCCGCAATCAGTTCCTAATTTAATTGCAACAGGAAAGTGTGTTAAATCTCCATCAACTTTTGTATGGTCTATTGTAATTGTTTTGCTGTATCTGTAAATACCACCATCTTGTGAATTATATTCGATTAAAGAATCCTGCATACTTTTATTTATTAAATTTAAAGCTTCAGCATCAATAAACTTATCAGAAATTAAAACTTCTTTAACAGTTCCAGATAAATAATTAGTTCCATCAGTTCCAACTAAAAAATTATCAGTATTTCCAAAAGCTTTATATTCATAATCAAACGGCACATTCTTATTTTCATCAATAATCATTCCAAACACACCATTATAAAATGAAATGCCTAAGTAGTGGTATTGATTATCATTGACAGGGGTTGCTGAAACAATATTTCTTGTTTCTCCGGTCAGATTTCCGTTTACTTCAAAATTTAAACAACCATCTGGCACAGTATTCAGAACGCCTGTAGGTTTTCCTATACTTAGGTTAACATCTCTGTCCCCTACAGAAGAAGAATCCTGACTAAGAAGATGAGCCTTGTTTGAAGTTGTTTTAAATACAGTTTCTATTGTTCCTTCTCTTATCTTTTCAGGAATAATATTACCTGCATTAATAATTTCAGAACCTGTAAAGTTATACTCAGGAGAACCAAGGATTCCAAAGCTCTGATTTGCAGCAGTCATACCTGAAGGAGTTGCGTGATTTGCGTTTGGGGAACTGTCTCTTACGGCACCTGTTCCTTCAGGCAAGTCTGTCATATGGTATACAAACAAGTTGTCCTGATATAAATAATGCTCATGGCTTGTTTCTGTAATGAAAACATTGCTTTTTGTATATGGATAAAGCAGAGCGAAATAAGTGTCTTCTTTGTCTGAAATATAAGGAAGATTAAACCAGATTAATCCTTTTTTATTCTCTGAATCAAACCTTTCAACCTCTATATCAAGAAAAAGACTGGCCTGAAAAACAACTGAAAGGTCTGTGTAGTCTGTTATTTCGTCAAAAACTTCAGGAATCTTAGATAAATCAACCCCTATCTTAATGTTTTCTGCATAAGAATTCACAGAATCTTTTGAAATAGTAGAATAAACAGGGTTTGCCTGTTCATAAATAAATTCATCTGTTTCTCCTTCAGCATTTTCAATCTGAATATTCGTTTTAAAATTTATATTTAAAGATGCTGGTGCATTATCTTTAAAAACAGAAAAAGTTCTGTCTGAAGGAAGGAATTTAACAATATCCTGTCCAACCCCGCAAAATTCCGATTCTTTATTAAGAACAGAAGAGTAAGCATCAACTAGAACCCTTTCGGTTAAATCGGTTCCGGCGTAAAGAACAACCGTTGTGTTATCAGCTTTAACTTCTCTTATTTTAAAAATGCTGTCTGAAATTTTAAAAGATACTTCTTTCTTTAAAAAAGAATAATCAGAAGAACTTAAATCTAAAGTATTTCCTGATTCATCTTCAAAATGTCCTTCTGCAAAAGTTGTTACTGTTTCCTGAACATCTTCTACAAAATATATCCCCTCAAGCGGAGTGAAAACATCTGTTTCACCATCAAGGTTTATAATTCTTTGCTGATATTTAAAGGGGATTACTTCTTCAACATAATAAGCTGTTGCATTGCTCAATACTTTTTCAAATTCTGCTGGGTCTGCTGTAAAAGTTGTTGTACCTAAAGAAAGCCTGTCAAAGGCATCAACATTAAAATTTCTGCCTTCATCAAACCCGATTAAAAGAAACTTTTCGTCTCCAATATCCTGACAAAAAAGCTTCCAGCTATTGCTCCCCTTATCAACATTTCTTGCTGCAATGAGTTCCATGGTGTCCCTGTTAACAAGAACCACCCTTTTTACAAGAGCATCCACAACCTCTGCATTGCCGGCTATTTTACATTTTTGAACTTTATCCGCAGGGATATTTGAAATAGTTATTTCATGACTAAATGACATTCCTGAATCCCTTTCCCTCAGTGAGAACCATATATCGAAAATTGCCTGACGAATCAGCCATTCTCCAGAAATGTTCGTTATAGTCTCCAAAATCAAAATTCATTTCAGGTTTTTTTGCAACGGTATCTGAATAAGAAGAAAGAAAAGATTGCTTATATCCATATCCTGATAAAGAGTTCTTTAGCCCAGGCAATCTTCCTAAAAGTTTTCCCCCGCAGTGTATCGTAGGAATTGCAGTTAACTGAAAATCAGATGCATAATCACAAACATTTTGATTATCCCCTAAATAACAGAAATAATCTCCTTTATGAAAAAATGCCCCTGTACCAGGACTAATTCCAATTTTTACACTTCCTGGAGTTCTGTCTGGTATCCTCATTATATGATAATACGGTCGGGTAGTTATCAATGTGGCACAATCACAAAACCATAACTCATAATTATAATCTGCCCTATCCCCCATACACATTGCAAAATTATACTGATTGTTTGAAATGTCATAGGAGATATAATCTCCTATATACACAAACTTCCAGCCGGCACTGTCTCTGTTGTTTCCAATTCCCCCTGCATGTGCAGCGGCAGGATTTAAAACAACCCATATCCCCTTATCATCTCCCAGAATCCGCCAGGGACAAATATTAGCAGTGCTTGTACTTGACGCCCCCAGAACCAATTGGAAAACAGGATTTTCATTTGCAGGAGCAGGACAGGGAAACAACCCCGTATCAATATCAGACATAGACTCATAGGCACGCACAAACACCTGATAATTTGTAACAGAATGGTCAAAACGAACAAACATTCCAGTCCCCTTGTTTTTGAAAACAATCTTTTCTGCCTGTTCAAAAACAATTTCCCAGCCAAGACCAGGCTTATCGCCATATCCCTCAACAAGAACTTTTTTCAAAACATTTATAATGCTTCCTAAAGAAGGAGTTAAAACTGGCGCTCCTGTGTCCTGCCATGTATATAAAAAGCTTTCGCTCATGATTCCTCCGTTAAATTAAAATGCAGACCAATTTTCAAAAACATTATCAGGAACTGTCTCCACGGATCTGTATCACGTAATTATCGCTGTTTTCAGTTGCCGGTCCCTGCTGAGTAGTTCTGCAAAACCAAACAGGGAAATTTCCTGCATCGCAATTAAACCTCAAAACCTGACCGGAACTCCAGCCAGAACCCCAGCCTTCATATCTTATTGTAAAGTAAGGCTCGCCTGTAGCAGGGTTAACAGGTGCAATATCCGCTGTAATGGGAGCATTTGTAAGAATAACCCCCAAATGTTCGCCAAGGACATTGACAGTTGTTGAGCTTGTAAAAACGCAGGCAAAACGTTCTTTTACAGAACTTTTGTTTTTTGTAATCAGAGGATAGTTGACTATGTCATACTGAGCCGACGTCGGGCTGTATTTCCTGGTATCCTGCCATACATTTCCCCAGCTTGAATCAGTAAAAATATTATAAATCCTTGCCTGAACATCTCCTATTGCAAGAACAGAACTTACAGACGTTTCATCAGCCGGATAATCATGCTGCAAAGGCTGTGATAATGTCATGTGTCCAGTGATCTGCACATCAGTAGCAAGAACCATATCTTCAATTCTGTTAACTGCCTGAAAAGGGCTTGTGTACCCTGAGAGGTTAAGAGGGTCTTCAAAAATGATCTCCCCTGCAGTCAAATCTACAGAATAATTTCCAAGCTCGGGAATATAAACTCCATTGTTATCATAAAGCTCAATCAGGCTCACATTCTGTCTTGAAAGAGAAACAACCTGCCCTGCCGTAGGAGAACTTATTACATCTGTTTGAGAATGATGAATCAAAACAATGTCACCGTCCCTGAAAACAGGAACTTTTCCGTCAATAGGAAGTTTTACAGGATTCAGTCCTAAAAGACCGGCATCAAGAGGGACATATGTTTCCACAACACAGTTCATGACTATTGTATTTGTCTGGACTGAAACAGGCTCCATATAGTTACCCAGACCATCAGTTTCGTAATCTGATAACCATTCTGCGGCTTCTTCTCCTTCAGGAACAGGTTTCCATTTACCGAAATAAACATTTCCTATGCCTGTGCTGTACTCAATATAACCATGGATATATTCCGACTCGATATTGCCATCGAAATCCGCAGTTGCATTTATTATTAAGCCAGTGTCGGTCACTGCTTTTATGGTAAAGGAAGAAGGAGTTATGGGAGAACCCGGAGTCCTGAATGTCCAGTGGTAAACTACTGCTTCTCGTGCAACTTTATAAACAGCTCTTAAATCAGTCAAAAGCACATTGTCGATTTCAAAAGGATCGAGTGTGTTTTCCGGTGTTATTTTGCCGGTACTGTATTCAAGACTGTAAACCTGATCTGAAACTGGGGAAACCGCTTTCCCCAACCCATTGTCCTGGAATATTTTACCTTTATAATTAAAGGAAATTGATCCTGCTGCAAAAACAGTCCCCTGGGGTTTTGGAAGAAGAACACTGGTGGGAAAACTTGTTACCTCCTCAGAAATATTCTGTTCAGCTGATGTGGTAGTCTGATATTCAAACTGTATTGGGGAATTTGCTTCATAATTACAAGTCTGCTGTACAATAACGGACTGCTGAGTATTTTTTGTTTTTGATGCTGTTGAGTATTTTGGGTATGTTTCACTTGAAACAGTTAAATCAGCATTTAAATAACCCGCATAAACTCCAGGCAGAACAACATCGCCTGCTGTATAGTCAACAGTTCCAATTTCTTCTGAAGTCCCCTGTCTGTAAAGTTTCCCGCCAATATCATAAAACTCAATATATAAAAAGCTTTGCTTTAATTTTACACTTGAACCCTGAACAATTTTACTGGTTGTCCAATTTTTTTCACCTATATAAAGAGAGTTATAATCAGATGATTTCTGAATCTCTTCCGGTATAACTTTGATCTTCCCCGATAAACTTCTTTCCGCAATAGGGTTGGCATTGCCCAGATTTAAATTTAAAGTTGCAGCAAAAGTTGATGAAACTTCAACATTTTCAGTTGTTTTTTCCACAAAATTGAAAGTGTAAGAGCTTAGATTTTCAGGAATGTCTGGCGTTGTAAAAAGGAAATCAGCGTTTCCTAAATCGTTTTTCTGACAATAACCACATTTTCCTGCAAGGACATTGCTTTCTCCATCAATATATTCATAATTCAGATCATTTCCTTCTGAAAAATAAACACCATGGACCCTGTAAGAACCTGCACTTACAGGGAAAACAAACTCAACGCTCTGCCCTTCTTTTATATTTGAAACATTTGTTTTTTCTATCTGCACAGGAGGGAAGGCATAAACACTTCCCCAAAGCTTATTGATCTGGTCACTCATACCGGCCCATTGCGATAACGGCAGTGTATAAACTTTACTGCCCCAGAAAATAAGAATTGAAGAACCAATATCAGGCATTCCTCCTAAAGTCATACTGCCGGAGCCTGTTTCAAAATTCATAGTTCCTGAGCCAATACCTTCTTCCAGACCTTTCAACTCACCTGTACCCAAATCATAAAGAGAATACCATTTGCCGGAACTTAAATAATCAATTCTTAAAGTCCCCTTTTCCGGGACAGGCGTGCAGTCAAAAACATAAACATACCCCCTGTTTTGCTCCTGTATAGGAATAACAGCTGTTTCAGTAAAGGAAGGCAAAGATACCGCAGGAAAGAATTTTATAGAAGCAGTTGTTGTGCCCGAACCGCTTACAGAAAAAACAATTCTCCCTTCTCCATATTCAACCACACCTGAAATTGTTCCAGCCTCATTTATCAGGTCTCCTTTACCGTTATCAGTAAAAGTTCCTAAACCGACAAGACTCATTTCCAAAGAATTTCTTGCGATTCCTGAACCTAAAAGAATCGTGTTGGAATTTGAGGTATAGCTCATACTTTTAGAAAGCTGAATTTTTGCATCTGTCCCCTGGTTTGCGGATATTACTGCGTCCCTCAAATTGCCTATTGTAAAATCTGTTATCGCTGCCTGAGAAGTCGTTGAAGGTACAAGGGGTTTTCTTATTTCATCAACTTTAATACTCAAGCTCCCGGCAGTAACAGCTTCTTTCAAAGAAGAAACTCCATAATATTTAGAAGTATCTGCTGCAACAGAAGTGTGAAAAACAGTTCCCCTTGTAGAATCATCGCCATAGGTGAAAGTTCTTTGAGGGGCATCGCCTTTCAGGTCAAAATCTATTTTTGTGCCAAAATTAAGAGTTATTATCTGCTTTTTGAAAGTCTTATCAGCACTATCTGTAAATTCCCTTACTTCAGTTTCAACTTTAGTTATGCGCAGAAACTGCTCTTCAGGTGGCGAAAGAGTCGCTCCATTAAGGTCTTTGGACTTAATAATAACAAAAACTTCTCCGTTTTCAGGAGCTGCCCAGTTTTCTTCTGTAAAGACTGTGATGGCTTTAGAGCCTGCGTAATGATCTCCCCACAATGCACAAGGGTAAATAGGCCCTTTTACAAGATAACCTTCAATTCTCTTCTGACAGTCTTCTCTTATGTCAAACCAGTCTTTAGTTGTAAAAAGAGTTGTATTCACAAGAGGATCTTTTGCCTGTTCTGTAAGGGCGACATGGGAACCATAATAAGTTGCCCTGTTGTCTGTCTGGACAGATATATAAGCTTTTCTCATACTCACACGGCCATAGGTTCTGTCCAGTCTTGAAATGTCAGGAAAAAGATTGTTCACATTTCCTGAAACAATTTCATTGCTGGTCATCTGACCGCCCCCGTCTTCAGTGTCGGCAAGAACCTGAGAAGCCATGAGTTTTATATCTGATTTTGAAATATCAGCCATTTATACCTCGATAAAATTTATTGAATTGATCTGATAATATTCGGTGCTGTCAAAATAACTTCCCTTTAAAACTTTTTCTGTTTCTATTGCTCCGGAAGCATGGTCAAACATGATTGTAAACTGCCTGCCGTCTGACAATGTAAGAGTCATTGTTTTATCAGGCTGCAGCAACAACGCATTCAATGCCTGCATTTCTGAGCGTGTTATCCAGCAGGTATTTTGTTCGCCTTGAAAAGAAATTGGTCTTCCTGCCTGCTTTACAGAATCTGAAATAAACAAGGCTCCGTCTGCTCCGTACTGCTGATTTCTGATAACAGGAGACCAGTTAAATTCGTTTACCCAGTCCAGGTCATCTGGAAGGATGATATCATCTAATGTCATGTTAAAGCCTGTGCCCGTTTAAGTTCATGTATAAAAGTTTCCACTGTTGTTTTGGATCCCTGCAGAGGCCCGATTGTTTTTCCACTCAGGTTTAAATTAATTGTGTGAACATGTTCTGTTACAGATTGATTTGTAACCATTCCGCCTGACGCAAATTTGGGAAGAGCCGGAATATTTATTCTTGGCCGTTCAATCAAACCGCCAAATTGAAATTTTGGAATAATGTCTTTTGGAATAAGCTTTCTTCTTATTGCTTCCATAAATGATGTGCCGTAATGCTGAACAGCAGAAACAGGATGAATATATTCCCCTCCTTCTGCTTCAATAACAACACCTCCGGCTTTATGTGAGGGGCCGTTTATGCGTCCGCCTGAAGCATATTTATCAAGGCCTTTTGACTTCCAAAAGTCAGTCCATTTTGCATCGTCCCAACCGGCCGCATTCATCCAGCCTGCCTGTTTATTTACAGACTGAATCTGATTTGCAAGCTGGTTTAAAGCTCCTGATGTTTTATCAATTTCACTTCTGATTTGCTGTTGCTGGGAAGTAAGGGAATCTTTCTGTTTTAATAATGCCTGGTTCATTCCCTCTGCAGCTGAATTAATTAAATCAATAGATATTTTTGTTGTCTGCTCAAGGCTTCGTACTGTTTCGTCAGAACTGTTTTTCACTTCCTCTGCCAGAGATTTTGCTATTTCCTGGGCTTCTTTATAAAGTGAAACCGCTTCTGCATACATACCTGCACTCTGCGCAGATGACGCAGCACTGATTTTTTCATTGTATTCTGCACGCCTGTCCTGCCACTGCTCTTCATCGGTCATTTGGCCACGACGGAGTTCTCTTATCTTGTCTTGGGTATCTTCTTCAATCCCTGCAATTTCTTTTGATATATCTGAAATTTTATCTGCAAGAGACTGCCATTCTGATTTCAAATCAGAAATATGAGCCAGACCGTCTGATTTTATTTTTTCAAAACTGGACAAAACTGAATCAGCAGATTTTTGCATTTCATCTTCATTTATCCATTCTTTGTTGTACAGTTCCTGAATTCCTGATGCGACTGAGGCAATATCAGCATTAAGGCTTCCAAAATCAAAACCTGTATCAACTTCTGTTCCAAGATTTTTTAATTCAGATGTTGCATCATAAACGGACTGGGCCGCTTCTTCTGCTTTTTGATTAAAACTGTTAAAATTTTCTGAAAGCTGACGAACAAGTTCTTTTGCCTCTTTGACCGACAAGTTCCCAGAATCTATTCTAAAGCCAAATTCTTCTGATGCTTTATTTACTGTCTCAAATGCTTTTGCAAGGGCTTCAACATCCTTTTGAACAACCTGAAGAACCTTAAAATATGGATGGTTGCCGATTTTAGAAAATGCTTCATTCTGTTTTTTCAAAACTTCATCAAGATTTTCAAAAACTTCCTTCTGAGTCTGACCTTGATCTGCATATTTTTCTCTGAGCATATCCAGCCATCTCATAACCTGGACTAAAATATTGTTATGAGCATCATATTCTTTTGTGCTTTTTGAAACACTGTCTGTGTTTTTGTCCTGTGCTTCAGTTGTTTTTGAAAGTGTTTTCTGCTCTTCTTCTGAAGCTTCCTTTGATTTTTTCTGAGCGGCAATCAGTCCTGCCGTACTGTTAATCAGGCTAACCTCAGCCTGGGTCTTTTCTGCAAGAGCTTTTCTGTATTCTTCGCTTTCAATTCCGTATGCTGTTTTTGCCGACTCAAGGGTAGATTGAATTGAAGCAAGTTTTTTTTTTGCAAATTCATATTCAAGTTCAGCTTTTTTTAAGTTTGCATCCTTTACGGAAACAATTTCCTGAGCAAGTGCAAGATCAAGTTCTGCAAGCTGTTTTGAATGTTCTGCGTTTCTTAATTCTGAATATTCTTCCTCTTCTTTTTTAAGAGCTTTATACATTTGCAAGGCAATCTCTTTTTCACGTTCTGCCGCTTCCTTTGCAAGCTCTTCTCTGGTTTTGGTCTGTTTTTTTAAATTCTCTGTTTTTTCTTTTTCAAGTTTTATTATTCTTGCTGTTGTTTCTTTTTGTGCGTCTGCTACTTCATTTAGCCTGCCCCTGGCATTTTCAAGCTGAGCCTGAGCTTCTCTTGCTCCGTCTGTTAAATTGCCAAACGGGTCTGTTTCTTTTGATTTCTGTTCAAGCTCAACAACAGTTGCTGTCCAGTAGGCTTTTGCCTTGCCTAATTCTTTTTTTAAAGTTCCCAGTTCATCTATATTTTTTTTGAAAATATCTGTTGGAATATAAATATCTTTATATTCCTCATATTTTTCTTTTACTTTTGCTGTTGTTTTGTACAGATTGTCTGCTGCATCCTTGGCACCCTCAACGGCTTCTTTCCAGCCCTTTATTGCTGCAATCTGTTCAAAAACTTCTTTCCATGCAAAAGCTCCTGCTGCAATAATACCTGCTGCACCAAAAAGTTTTAGCGCTGAGGTTCCCTTACCAATTGTTTTCGTAAAATTATTTAATCCGGGAATACTGTCTTTTGAGACAGCTACTAAAGTTCTAATTTCTCTACTGGCAGAAAGAAGTTTACCACCAAACATTAAAAAAGCTGTTGTTCCAAGACCGGCTATTTTTATTGTTTCCTTCATGGAAGGAGACAACTCATCATAACCTTTTTTTAAATCAACTAAAAAGTTGATAACGCTTGAAATACCGGAAACAAAAGCATTTACAAAAGCAGCTATTTCATCTGAGTTTTCTCTTAAAATCCCGGCTAATTTGTTTAAGGATTCAACAATATCTTCATTATTTTTAATTGCATCAGCAATTGTGGTTTTAACCAGCTGAATAGCTCCTGCATAGGTGTCGGCATATTCAGCGGCACGTCCCTGAACAGAACTTGTCTGCTTTAATACTTCCTGATACCTGACCTGTGCTTTTTCAAGATCAGTCAAATCTTTCCATGCTTTTTTATTTGCCTTGTTTGCCTCATATTGAGCTTTCACATAATTTTCATTAAGAGTAAGACCTAAATATTCCGCAGATTCAGCTTCACCCCTGAGAGCTGCTGTTACCCTTTCAATACCACCCTCAAGATCAACCTTACCGGCTGAAAGATCACCTGTTCTTTTTATAAGAACCTTCATCTGGTCTGCTGATATGCCAAGTCTTTTTGTCATGTCAATTGTTCTGGATACTGCATTTTCAAGGCTTGACTCCGAATAAATTTTCATTTCTCCGGAAAGCTCCTGAATATTTTGTTTCCATTCTTCAATTGAACCTGTGTTTTTAAACTCCCTGTTGGCGGCTTCAATTGAAGAAGACAGATTAAATGCAGACTGGTCAGACTCTTTTAAAACCTGATGTATTCCTCTTCCAACAGAAATAAAACCATAGGCTGCCGCAGTGAGTTTTAATAATCCTGCCTGAGTCATCTGAAGATTTTTTGTCCAGCTGTTTGTCTGGCCTCTCAGATCTGAAATATTACGTTTCATTGTGGAATAGGCTTTTGCCTTTTCCTTCCAGCCAATGTCTGTTGCTGCAAGAGATTTATAAGCCTGTTTTTGTTTTGCTATTTCAGAGCGGATATCACGAAACGACTTCATACCAAGAGTGCTGTATGCAGCAAAAGCTTGAGTATGAGCCTGTATTTTAACCTTTGTTTCTGAAAGTTCTGTCTTGAGCCTTTTTTCTTCGTTGGAAAGATTATATGTTGCAACTCCGGCTGTTTTCAGCTCTGATCTTAAAGAAGAAAGTTTTTTCAGATTCTTTGAATATTGTGTTTCAAGGCCTGCAAGGGTTTTTTCAGCCTGCCTGTATTTGCTCCTGACGTCTGCTGAAACTTTGCCTGTCTTTTCAATTTCAATTGAATATTGCTGATAAACAGCTTTGGCCTCTTCAAGCTGTTTTTTATTTGATTTAATATCTGCCTGAAGCTTTTTAAAGGCTGTGATTTTACTTAAAGAAGTATTTAAAACACCAAGGGAAGATGAAAGGCCTTTTATTTCACTGCCAAGGCTTTTTACTTCATTATTACCGTCTGTTTTGGCACTGATTTTTATATCAATATTATTGGCCACTTAAAAAACTCCTCATTGCTGATCTAAATATTCTTGAAAAACACTAAACGGGAAATCCCAGGGGGAATGCACACCGATTTTGACCAGAACAGCGAAAATTATTGTTAAATCTCTGGCTTCATAAGTGCTGTGGTTCTATCGAGCATCCTTAAAAAAA
>JBFWJK010000075.1:0-14444 GCA_050253255.1 Desulfobacteraceae bacterium
TGCTGCTTCATATCTCCGGCAATTCGGTTTAAGGGTACATGTCCGGGGCCTTCAATCATTACCTGAACACCTTTTGCTCTGGCTTTTTTGGTAAGTTCACCAAGAGTTATCAGTTCGGAAATCAGAGCTCTGTCTTCAGCATCACAGATTGCTCCGGGACGAAGTCCGTCTCCAAGAGAAAGTGTTACATCATATTCAAGACAAATATCTAAAAGTTCATCAAAATATTCATACAAAGGGTTTTCTCTTTTATTTCTTACAATCCATTCTGCAAGAAAACTTCCTCCCCTTGAAACAATACCCATTTTTCTGTCGCAGTTTTCAAGAACATTTACTGTATGCTTTGTTATTCCACAGTGAACAGTTATAAAATCGACTCCTGTTTTTGCGTGAAATAATATCTCTTCAAAAAGATCTTCCTTTTTGAAATCCTTGGCATCTTTACCTTCTGCCATGTACTTTGATACAACTTTGTAAATCGGAACTGTTCCAATCATAACTGGAGATTTTGATACAATCTCTTCAAGGATTTCCGAAAGATTTCCCCCGGTAGAAAGATCCATTACAGCATCTGCACCGGCATCAACAGCAGTTTTCAGCTTAAGAAGCTCGGAATCCATGCAGTGGCGGCTCGGAGATGTCCCAATATTTGCATTTACTTTTGTTTTCAGGCCCTCACCAATTCCCACAGCCCGGAAATTTCTGTTTTTATTAATAGGAATAACAATTTTTCCGCTTTTAACTTTTTCGCAGATTTCCTCAGGAGTATAATTTTCATCTTCAGCCACTTCCCTCATGGCTTTTGTGATTTTGCCCTCAAGTGCGTATGTAAGCTGAGTTGCCATAATAAATCCTTATAATTTATGATTAAAAAATAAAAAAGCCGTCCCCCTGAAAAAGAAGGAAACGGCTTAAATTCAAAATAAATTGAACTTTTAAACTCGTTTCCCTTCGCAGGTATTACCCTGATCAGGTGTTAAGGGTTACTCAAATCAAAATTGAGACTCTCAGTCATTAAGACACCCCTAACGAGTAGAAAATAATTTAGTTTTCCTGAAAGATTATGTCAAACAAATATATCAGACTAAAAACCGAAAACTTTTAGATCAGACTGATTAAATGCAGAAATAAAATTTCACTTATTCTTGTTTTCCCTTCAGATTCAGTTCGGAATAAAGCCTGTTCTTACAGTCAGGACAGATTCCATGGGAAAAAGAAATATCTGAATTTTTATGAAGATATGACTCAAATGAATGCCATTTATCCGCTTTATCTCTTATTTTTTTGCAGTATGAACAAATGGGCAATAATTTTTTATAAAGATTTATTTCTTCAATGGCTTTTTCGAGTCTTTCTATGAGCTCATCTTTTTCAGCTTCGGCTTTCTTCCTTTCAGTAATGTTTAATGCAACCCAGACAACCGCACCTCCGGTTTCCCCTGAAAAATCCTCGACCGGATAAACCCTCCCCTCAAACCACTGAGGTTCAGGAGGTCCGTCCATTGGATTGCCGAAACAGTCAACCGATGAAAGACTGTATTCAACAATTTGAATTTTTTTTTCATTGATAGCTCTGTTTATAATATCGATAAAATAATCGGAATTTTCCTCAGACATAACTTCTCTGAGATTTTTACCCTTCAGGTATTTTACAGAATCATACAGTAAGTTTTCTGCACCACCTAAAACCTCAAGGTAAAATCCGTTTGAATCTATAATAAAAAAAGGATCTGGAAGTGCTTTTTCAAGTGTTTCAAGTATACTTGCAGAACTTAATATATTTGCTGAATTCATTAATTTATTCCTGAAAATTATTTCTTAATCAAAAAATTAAAATCTTACCGGACAGTTGGCGGCCATTGAATCTGACCTGAATTGATCAGTTAACACACCACTTTGTTTCTGCCGGTATTTTTTGCTTCATAAAGCCTTTCATCAGCATATGTTATTATATCGCAGGGATGGTTGTCTCCAAGCGAACTTCCAGACAATCCAAAACTCATTGATATTTTAAAAGTTTCATCACCCCATGAGAAATCAGAATCAAATATTTCAAGTCTTATTCTTTCTGCTACCTCCATTGCAGAATGAATTTCAAGACCAGGCAGAATTATAAGAAACTCCTCACCGCCCCATCTTCCTGCAAGATCTCCGGGTCTGATTTTACTCTTGATAATTTCAGCTGTTTTTTGAAGGACATAATCTCCGCAGTCATGACCAAAATTATCATTTATTTTTTTGAAATGATCCAGGTCACAGAGAATAAAGGAAAAAAATCTTTTCGATTTGGTGCTTTTAATATACTGGAAATATTCGTACAGATATCTTCTGTTTAAAAGCCCTGTCAGCGGATCTCTCATTGCAATGTCTTCAATTTTTCCAAGAAGTTTTTTTGTCAAAAGGATTATTACAGAGGCAAGTATAAGTATCATAAACGATTCAAGAATACTTTCAGGCCAGTTGATTGGCGTTTTCCTGAATCCAAGTACATGGTGCGGGACATCAAAAACTTCATTTATCCATAAAACCACACCCATTGTAATAAAGCCTAGATATTCTATAAAAATTATATTTTTTAAAAGTGATTTCATGGATTCCGCTCAAAAAATGGTTTCAGGAAGTTTTTCTAAATACAGTCCCGTTAAAAACTGAGATAAGATCACTCCCGTTAAAAACTTCCATTCTGTAAAAACCGGTTCTTTTTGTTGTATGAACAAGTTTTGCTTCTGACTTTAAAATATCACCCGGTTTTGCACTTTTTAAAAAAGATCCTGAAACATCAAGAGCGAATGACAAGGAGTTTTCATAATTTGAAGCTGCTGCAAAAGCCGCATCAGCAAGTGAAAAAACAAACCCGCCGTGAATCACTCCAAGAAAATTGAGCATATTTTCAGTGACTTCTCCACTGCACAAGGCATAACCCTTCCTTACCTCAATAAGTTTTATGCCGAGATAGTTGGAATATGGATCACTTTGAAATTTTTTTACCTGATCTGCCATTTCAAAACCTGTCTGCTTTGTGCCGCCCGGAAAGGCGGCACTTTATGTAAATTAAGCTTTTTTGTTTTATCTTGTAAGCTGTCTGTACTTTATTCTTCTTGGAATTTCAGCAGCCTTGCCCAGTCTTTTCTTTTTGTCTTTTTCATAGTCAGAATAGTTGCCCTCAAACCACACAACATTTGAATCGCCCTCAAATGCAAGAATATGGGTTGCTATTCTGTCAAGGAACCATCTGTCATGGCTTAATATAACTGCACATCCGCCAAAATTTACAAGAGCTTCTTCAAGAGCTCACATTGTATTTACATCAAGGTCGTTTGTAGGTTCGTCAAGAAGCAGAACATTAGCTCCGTCCTTTAAGATACAGGCTAGATGAACCCTGTTTCTTTCACCTCCGGAAAGCATGCGCACTTTTTTCTGCTGATCGCTTCCTGAAAAGTTAAATCTTGCAACGTAAGCTCTTGAGTTTACTTCCCTTCCCCCAAGATCGATTGTATCGTTTCCTCCTGAAATAACTTCCCAGATAGATTTTTCAGGATCAAGAGTACCTCTCAACTGGTCAGCGTAGGCAAGTTTTACAGATTCACCTTTTGATAAAGATCCTGATGTAGGTTCTTCCTGCCCTGTTATCATTTTAAAAAGTGTTGTTTTACCGGCACCGTTTGGCCCGATAATACCCACAATCCCACCAGGAGGAAGCATGAAGTTCATATTTTCGAATAAAAGCTTGTCGCCAAAAACCTTTGATATATTTTCAGCTTCAATAACTTTATTCCCAAGTCTTGGTCCCGGTGGAATATAAATTTTAAGATCTTCAATTCTTTTATCACCGCCCTGGCTCAAAAGAGACTCATAGGATTTGATTCTTGCCTTTGATTTTGCCTGTCTTCCTTTGGGAGACATTTTGATCCACTCAAGTTCTCTTTGAAGGGTTTTTTGTCTTTCAGTCTCTTTTTTCTCTTCCTGATTGAGCCTGTTCTGTTTCTGCTCGAGCCAGGAAGAATAGTTGCCCTTCCATGGAATACCGTAACCCTGATCGAGTTCAAGAATCCAGCCCGCAACATTATCAAGGAAATACCTGTCATGGGTTACTGCAATTACAGTACCCTGATAACTGTGAAGATGATGCTCAAGCCAGGCTACAGTTTCTGCGTCAAGATGGTTTGTAGGTTCGTCAAGAAGAAGAATGTCAGGTTTCTGAAGCAGAAGTCTGCAAAGCGCAACCCTTCTTTTTTCCCCTCCTGATAAAACTTTGGTCAGTGTATCTGAAGGCGGGCATCTAAGGGCGTCCATTGCCATTTCAAGTCGAGAATCAACATCCCAGACATCAAGAGTATCCAGCTTTTCCTGAAGCTCGCCCTGTCTTTCAATCAGAGCAGTCATTTCATCATCTGTCATTGGCTCTGCAAATTTTTCACTTATTGCATTGTATTCCTTAAGAAGGTCAACAAGCTCCTGCATTCCTTCTTCTACAATTTCCTTTACTGTTTTTTCAGGATCAAGCTCAGGTTCCTGCTCAAGAAAGCCGACTGAATATCCGGGAGAAAGAACTGCTTCTCCGTTAAACTCTTTGTCAACCCCTGCCATTATTCTTAAAAGCGTACTCTTTCCGGCTCCGTTAAGTCCGAGAACTCCGATTTTGGCTCCGTAAAAATAGGAAAGTGATATATCCTTTATTACAGGTTTATTCTGACGAAATTTACTTACTTTCATCATTGAATATATTATTTTATGCGGATCACTGCTCATACAACAAAACTCCTTGGTAATTAAATTTTTAAGAATTTATATCTATATCAGGACAACTGATTTTTGAACAGATTTTTAGATTTATGGTCAAATAATTTTTTTTATATCTTCGCTGTCAGATTAGCTCTAATAAATAATTTTCTTAAAAATAAACTTTTAAGCCCGCATGATTTGTTCATTTCTGATCTGATCGGAAGGGATTGAGTAACCTATTGATTTTCTGCTGTACTTACCGTTTTCTTCAAAAAAAGACGTTACGCTCCAGTGCTGCCATTCTTCATTATTATTTATTATAACTCTTACTCTGCTTTCAATATGATTAACTTTTCTTGAATCCATTTTTTCAAAAAGTTTCTCTACTCTTTGTCTGTCTTTTTCGGAAATAGGAAGTTTATATCTGGTATTCAGAATAGACTCTTTTTCAAGATTGAATTTATCAAGAAAAAAATCATTTACAAAATTAAGGTAACCTTTTGAGTCATAGGATAAAATAAATTTTTTTTCTGACTTGTCAGATATTAATTCTCCAGACATTTCCTCTTTAAGTGAAATTACGGCATTTCCTAATGCTTTCTGAAGAAGTTCAAGTTTTGTGATAAAATTTTCAGATTCTGTAAAAATATTTTTTATCGGGATTTTATTGATTGAGACAAAGGTTTCCAGTGACAGATTTAAAAAAATATCAAGAAATAAATTTATATCTTTCAGCTTGTAAATACTTTTTTCTAAAAAATCTTTAAAATAAACATCATTTATATCTGATATGTCTGTAATGATTTTTTTTTCACCAATTCCAAAAAAAAGCCATGTAGGAGAAATATTTGCTGCCTTGCAAAGCTGGATCAACTTGGCACTCCCGGGGAACTGCCCTTTTTTCCATCTGCTCTGAATAACTGCTGTAGAACCTAATTTTTCATTCCAAAATGAGAGCGGATAATCATCAATAACTTCGTATAGTCTTTCAAAAAAAGCATCATATTCAATATTCATATTTATTACTTTCTGATGAAGTTTAATTTTTCTTACATCAAAATAAAAAAATTGCACACCATTTTTTTATTTTCAATAGTAAACATAAACTACTATTGTAAAGTTAAAAATACTTTTATCAAAAATAGTTGACTATTGTAAAAACTAGGTTTATAAAAACCAAAATTTTATTTAATAACTTTTTGAATCATTGGAGGATTTAATACTATGAAAAAATTTAAACTGAGCTTAGTATTGCTTATTTTTTTGCTTTTTTTTACTGCTTGCAAAACTACTAATTTTTTTGCGCCTGGAGTCTTTGGGCCCCGAAAGCCACCAACAATTGAGACATGCAAAAATGAATCAATAATTACTTATATTTTCCCAGAAAATTTAAACATACTTAAAGATAAATATAAAAGTTTGTATGAATATAAAGAAGGGAATGATTATAGTTTAAACTTCCCAGAACTTTATAGCAGATATAATTGTTCTTCTGGATTAGGTAATCTTTGTTCAACATTAGGAATTAAAACTACAATTTTAGCAAAAGATCTAATTTTAGTTCAAAAATATAACGGTATGAGTTCAAGATCAACTCCTGACAATAGTGTTACTTATGAAATAAAAAAAGAAGTGCTTTTTGAAAAAAATCAATTAATGTTAAAGTATACTCCATTAAGATGCATTAAAGATTACCAAACAAAAGATTTACAATTTACACTTGAAGATTTGCAGTCGTATTTAAAGAAACCAAACAATTTATTTCCTGTAATTGTTGAGTTTGATTCAACTTTCTCAGTTGATTCGATACAAGGGAATTTTGAACGAATTCTAGGCCCCCAAAAAACTATAACTTTAAAAGATGCTGAAGTTAAATTAGAAATAGATATATTCCCATACAAAAATGGGAGCAAAACAGTAGTTTCATTTAATATTCCAACAGTAATTACTTCTGGTAACATTGTAAATCTTGAAAAAAACTTTAATGAAATAAAAACTATTCTTTACAATATTGTTAATTCTTAAAAAAATGATAAACTAATTAATATTTGTGTTCTTGAAATGGGGGGGAAACCTGACTCTTCCCCCATAATAAGAAACCTGAAAATATTCAGATAATCTTGCTGCTGTAGGATATGGAGACAGCAGACCTATTGGAGTTAATAAAACTTCAGCAGGCCGAGCGAAAAACAGACGAATTGAGTTTAAAATTATACCAGAATCTGAAAAATAAACCCTAATCTCATTCCAAATTAAATTAACAACAATTGAATAATTATTTACTCAGTTTTCTAACTTCTCAAATTAAAAAAACTGAGCAAACTACTTTAAAAATTATTATTTATTTACATCATCAATTTTTACTATAAAAATAAAAAAATGATTACATATTTTGAATTTAACAAAATTTTTGAAAAGATTTGTTCAGAAATGAAGTCTAATTTCCATTATAATACTGCAGTTTTAATTGATGGTACTTTTGAGCTTAATGAAAAGCAAATAACCGATAAAAAAGAAAAAATTTTAACTTCATTAAGTCAAATTGAAAAAGACAAACAGTCGATTTTAGATATAAGCTCCATAATTTAAAAGCATTTTAAACCAGATTTCAGCAAAATAAGCTTTTTATTAAAAAATGGGTATTTAAGTATTGTCTCAGAAAAATAAAATAAAAAACGGAGGCAAAATGCCCGTAAGACCAAACATAAGAATAAAAATAACATGCCTTAACTGTGGAGTGCGCCCCAAAAGTGATGCTATAAGGTACCCGTCAAAATGTAAAAAATGCGGAAGCCCAAATATAAAAACAGACTTTAAATCAGGAAGGTTTTTATTTTTTTAAACCTAAACTATAAAAAAAGTTACCGTTATAATTTTAAAAAAGCTCCTGTAATATAAGCGAGCTTTTTTATTTTTTCAATTTCTTTCTAAATCAATCATTTATAGAATCAACTCCACCCTGTTTTTGCCTTTGGATTTTGCTATATACAAAGCCTTGTCAGCTCTTTTTACAAAGGAAATTTCGTCATCTTTCTCATCAAGAGAGGCGGCTCCGATACTTATTGTAACCAGTCCTACGTCCCCAAGGTCAAGAGACTCCACCTTTTGCCTTAGACTTTCAGCTAGACTCAATGCTCCATCCATATCGGTTTCCGGACAGATGACCATAAACTCTTCTCCTCCCCATCGCCCTGATATGTCAGTTACCCTTATTTCATTTTTTAAAATATCCGAAACTTTTATAAGAACATTGTCTCCGGCTATATGGCCGAATGTGTCATTAACTGACTTGAAATTGTCAATATCGATTATCATTGCAGATAAAGGCCTTTTATAGCGCTTAAACCTCAAAATTTCAGAATTCAGACTCAGTTCCAGATGCCTTCTGTTGTAAAGTCCTGTCAGACTGTCGGTTATTGTCATAATTTCAAGTTCTCTGCTTTTTGCTATAATACTTTTGTTTGCTTCCTTAATTTTATTGTTCAGCTTGACAAGCTGTCTGTTCCACACAATAAAAACAGCTATAACAGCTGCAGCAGCACCAATAATTTTAAAAAGAAGAATATAATTGAACTCTTTTTCAAACTTGAAACTTATCCATTTATCCCTTATTTCTTCAATTTCTGAATGGGTAAGTGAGTTGACGGCTTTTGACATTATTGAAAATAAAATCTCATCTTCCTTTAAAACACCAACTCTGTGTTCATCATTTATTTCTGCTATTCCCGCAATTTTTAAATTTGTAATTCCAAGCCATTTTATGTCATGCAGAGCAACGGGAAGAACTCCAAGAAGAGCATCAACTTCATTATTTGAAACTTTTAAAAGTCCGTCCTGGTGATTTTCACAAAGAATAAGTTTTATTCCAGGATAATTTTTCATCTTCTCATGAACATGAGACCCTTCAATAACTGCAACTGTTTTGTCTTTGAGTCCCTTCAACCCGGATACATAATGAATTGACCCCGAAGTTATGATCACAACAGGATAGTCAAGATAACTTTTTGTAAAAAGAAGATATTCACTTCTTTCAGGAGTCTTGTTTACAAAAGGAAGTATTTCAGCTTCACAGGCTTTTACAAGATTGATTGTGTCTGACCAGTTTTCTGTAGTAACAAGCTTAAACTTAACACCGAGCTTTGTTTCAAAAATTTTGATAAAATCAGCAGCCATGCCAGTTACTTCACCGTTTTCAACTGCTGCAAGAGGCATTTTATTAGGAGGTATGCAATATTTTATAATTTTTTTATTATTAAGATATTTTTTTTCTTCTGCATCAAGTCCAATGTCATCAAACCCGAAATTAAGCCCCTTTTCTCCAAACCATTTTTTCTCAAGCACATTCATTTCATCCGGAGAAATTGAATTAAAAGACTTTTCAAGAATATTCATCAAAATTCTTTTTTCTTTCAGCACTGCAAAATGAAGAGAAGTGTTTGTCTTAATTTCCAGATCTGCAATATTTGATGTATATGTAAGATCAGTAAAACCAAATTTTTTAATGAGATAATCGGCTACAGCTTTTTGCTCCACAACAGCAAATGCATTTCCGTTTTCAACAAATTCAAAAGCGGTTCTGCTGTTTGTTACTTCAAGAATATTTATCTGGGGGAAATTATTACTTATATATTCAGCCGATGCCCAGCCTTTTGGAACAGCTATTATTTTTCCGGAAAGATTTTCAGGTGATTCAATTGAAGGACCGTTGATTCTTTGAACAATTACATTTCTGCTGTAATAATAAGGCCTTGAAAATAAAGCTTTTTCCTGCCTTTCTTTTGTCATGTTAAGGGAGTGTACAAGGTCGATTTTCCCTTTATAAAAAAGGTCTAAAACTTCATTCCATGAATAGCCTGTAATAAAAACAGGTTCAAGATTTACTCTTTCGAAAAGAAGTTTCACAAAATCAACCCCAAATCCGCTTGCTTCTCCTTCAACTGAAAAATCCATTGGAATCCAGTCAAGTTTGTTGGAAACCTTAATCTGAGGATTGTTTTGTACAAACTCCAGTTCTTCAGGTGTAAGGTTTACAGTAATTTTATTTTCAGATGAATTTTCACTATAAACACTGACTGGCAAAGACAGGTTTAAAAAAAAAGATGATGAAAAAACAAAGATTATACTGAAAAAATAGAATTTAATTTTTTTCCTCATTTTTTTCTCATGAATAAATTAAGGGATAATTTGAGTTTATAGTTCAACCTTGGTTCTTGGAAAATCTGAAAAAACATTTTATTAAGAATAAATTCAATCAGGTTTAAAAACAATTAATTTCGGATAAAAAATGAATATAAAAGGAAGGTAATAAAAAGGGAAAGCCGCCGGTTAGGGCGGCATGTATGAATTTAGTCTTCAACTTTTGTAAATTTAATCATTGGACATCCTGAACAGACATCAAGGCCAGGCCATGGCTGACCTCCGGCACCCAGAAGTGAAGGCCCCCCTGTAATTTCAATTCTCTTCAGAAGCTGAGATGCAGTGTTTAAAATATGTCCGCCTGGAATAAAAAGGTTCATATAATTCATTTCAGTTTTTCCCGAAGCTTTTGAACCAGCACACATAGTAGTCATATTTGGAACATTATTTACGTATGAATAAATGCTGCCGGAGCATACTGCCGAGTTGGGAGTTGCAAAAAAAGTAAGGTTAGGTTTATGCATAGCGCCCATGTAATCATTTAGAATATGATATGCCTGATAAGGAACAACCATGAAAAAAACCACATCAGGCTCAAAATTGATATTATCGAATTCATTCAGTGGAGCCATAAAAATACCTTTACACTTCCCTTCCTCAAGCCTTGCCTTTTCCTGAGGAGCCCTCCATGAAAGATCATCATCAATTAAATATTTTTTATGGTTTTTACAGTCCAGATCTTTTTCCAGAGACCTGAAGCCGAAAACCGGCTGTGCATTTTTACACTGAAGCTTTTCAGGACTCAAAAAAAGAGAATGCTTTGCAGATCTTGCTGCTGCAAGATACTGACAGTATGAAAGCTTTGCCTTGGACTTATGTGTAATGGGAAGTGTATCAATAACTGACTCATCGAAAATAAATTTTACACCTACAGGGTCAAAATCAAGTCTGAAATTCCAGATAAAACTTTCAAATGCTTTAGTATAATTCATTTCATCCATAATTATATTATCCTTTTCAGGTTTAGTTAATTCAAAACAGAAATTACAATGCAAGTTCAATGCCATTTTCATAACCGGAAGATACGCCCCAATACCCTTAAATTTGAACAGATACCCCAAAAATCAAATTTTTAATAAATCAAATTGAATAAAAAATTATTCACAGCATACTTTTTTATGCGACGCTCTGCCCTCTGCAGATAAAAGCTTTTTAATACAAAACCCCGCAAACTGAATATTTTTTTATGCACAAATAAAGTTAATTCAAATTACCTTAATACCCAATAAACCTTCTACGACTTTGAAAATAAGGTTTCAAGAGCTTTGGCACATACCTTGCTTTTTTATGATTTATTTAAAAAATTTAAATTTTATTTAATTTTAAGGAGATTTGATAATGAGGGTGATAAAAAGTTTAGTTCTGTTTTTTTTGATCTTTCCCCTGCTCAGCCTGGATGCATTTTCAATTGAAATAACGAATAATAATCCAAAAGCAGGCGAAAAACTTGAAATTTCAGGTCAGATTGAACCTGGAAAAGATTTGTATCTTGTTGTCAGTTCAAATGAATTTTTCAAACCGTCCGATTCAAAAGGATCGCAGGAAAAAGAAAAACTGACAAAAATGTTTGGAGAAACATCAATACCTCCAATATATTATGTACTTACAACCGCACCTGAAAAACTTGCCACTCCAAAGACTGTGAGCAAGGGTCAGTGGTTCAAGCCGTTCAGATGGGATA
The DNA here is from genome assembly GCA_050253255.1 of Desulfobacteraceae bacterium. GTDB lineage: Bacteria > Desulfobacterota > Desulfobacteria > Desulfobacterales > JACKCP01 > JACKCP01. Next base: position 11,599 of record JBFWJK010000075.1, read on the forward strand.
TTGAAGTAAATAAAATAAAAAAATGGAATGAAATCGATGATTCTGCAAAAGCAGGTCTTGGCCGTATAAATTCTGAAGAGCAGTGGAATTTCCTTATTTTTACCCATGAAGACAAGTACGGAATCAATACTGTTTCAAAAGAAATGCCAATCGGCGGCGGTAATGCAAGAATGATAATGGGTCCTGACAAAGAAAAAAACTGGAACAGATCAGTAAATATTGAACTTGACAAGGAAACCGGGAAATATAATGCATCATTTATTTTAGGCAAAAAAATTCCTCCCGAAACAAAGCTTGACATATCTGTAAACGGAGAAATCAAGGAAACAATTTCAGTACAAAAAAGCGGTTTTTTCTTTGCAACAGGAGGTACATACATGAATCCTCTTGTTGTGTTTCTTGGATCATTTCTTATAGGCACAATGTTTGTTATTGTTGGAGCTGCCGGAGGACTTTTTACTGCAGCATTCCAAATTACAATTATCGGGACAGGAGGCATGACTGGAATAAACGCTGCAAATGCCGTAAAACCAACAAACATGTTTCTTACTCTTTGTTCTCCGATTACATCAGTATGGACATATTTCAAGGAAGGAAGGCTTGCCTGGCCGGTTGCGCTTTTCTTTGTATCTGGAATTGTAATAGGTTCTTTCTGGATCGGGCCTCAGTATTCGGCAAAATATCTTCCCATGAAGGCATATAAATTCTATCTTGGATTTTTCTGTCTTGCACTTTTTATAAAGCTCTGGCTTGAATCTACAAAAAAATCGATTGAAAAAAAACAGGCAGTGAATGCAATTGTCAAAAAATTTGATGCAGAAATTAAAGCTGCAAAAGAAGAAGGAAGAGCAGCAAACCTGGGACGTGTTGTTCTAGATAAGCACTGGAGTCTTACAAAACTTTCGTTTTCATTCTGGGGACAGTCTTTTTCCGCAAACCCAATAATGCTTTTCACGGGCGGTGTTCTTATAGGCTGCATTGCTTCAGCATTCGGAGTCGGCGGCGGCTTCATGCTTGTTCCGTTCATGACTACACTTCTTGGATACCCTATGTATCTTGCTGTTCCTATTTCTCTTTGCGGAACGTTTGCAAACTCTCTTGGAGGTATTGCAAAATATGCAATTGACGGATATCAGCCAGACTGGATAATGGCAGCACTTATTGCAGCGGGAGCAATTCTCGGAGGGAAAATCGGCCCTAAAATTCAGAAAAAACTCCCTGAAATTTTCCTTAAAAGGGCTCTTGCTCTGATACTTTTTATAGTTTTTCTAAACTATACCGGAGCAATACCGTTTTTAAGATAAACTCCATTCATTAAACCCTTTAAAGGCCTGCTTCAATGCAGGCTTTTAAAAAAGGGTTTGAGTTAAAGGCGCAGATATTTATGGGAAACGGACTCTTGAACTTTTTTGATACTCTTTATCTGAACATAATATATCCGGTTATTATAGTTTCAGATAACTTTTTAAAAATGATTTTTACTCCTTTTTCAAATCAAAGCGTATTATTGATGATCTGTTCAGCATCAGCAGCGGCTTCATTAATCTCTTTTGGATTATCATTATTTTTCAGGGAAAAGAACACAAAGAATCTTGATATTGAATTCAAAGAAAAAATAAGATCTTTAAAATACCTCGATGAAATTGAAAATAAAAAAATCAGGCAGGAGCTTAAAAAAAATATAAATGAAAATGCAGATAAAATTTATGAAAATATTTTAACAGAAAAGTTTTTTAATTTTGGCATCACCTACCTTTTTCCAATGTTTTTATTTTTAATCTGGCTCGAATACTCGGTTTATCCGCTGGAAAGTCAGAAGACTTTTGAATTTATTTTTTTTACTGCAAATATTTCATTTGGATTTTTGCTGTTATATAATCTAAATCTTATTTTTATATTCTTTATTAAAAAGTTTTTAAAAAAAATATTGAAATTTAAGCAAAAAAACTGACTGTTTTTTAAAAAACAAAAGTTAAAGTAAAAAAATGAAAAAAATATCATCTGTTTCAGTAATTGTTTTTTTATTATTTTTCCCTGAAACCTCCTATTCAATACAGGCACACGGAGGAAGTGAAGGGATAGTTGTTCATCAGCTGGGGCATATTTTCTTTCTTTTTTCTCTTCTTGCCCTTGGATACTGGCTGAAAAGCAAATGGGCTCTCAAGGGAAAAAGCAAACTATATTTAAGACTCTCATGTCTTTTTCTTGTATTATGGAATCTTGATGTAATACTTATGCATTTTCTGGATGAACAGATAGAAATTATTAATGTTTCAAGAACCGGTTTTGAAATTTCCATTACCTCTGTAATGAATTCAAATATACTTGAATATTTATATTATTTTGGAAAAATGGATCACCTTTTATGTGTTCCTGCACTTTTTTTTCTCTACAAGGGACTAAGGTCAATTGAGACAGAAAAACAGGGGCATCTTAAATGACAGTTTCTTATTTCCCCCATTTTTTTATAGATATTTTCGGTTCAGTTCTTATGATTGTTCTTTCATTTACCTGTCTTTTAAAATCGCTGAAACTAGGCAGAAGAGACCCCGAGAATGTATTGATAAACTTTCTTGTGTGGGTATGCTGCGGTCTTCTCCTTTTTGCAGTTTCCAGATCATGCGGACACATAGTAAAACAGCTTCTTCTTGTCTACGGGTATCAGCATATATGGGAGGATATAAGGCCTTTTTCAGGGTCAGTAAACACTTTTGCCTTTATTCTTGTGGCTTCAATCACAATTTTTTTCAGACAGGTATGGAAAATACATATTCAGGTTCTTGACGACAGAAAAAAACTTGTAGATGCCCACAAAAAAATGATTTTTTTAAATGAAACCCTTGAAA
>JBFWJK010000076.1:0-14443 GCA_050253255.1 Desulfobacteraceae bacterium
AGTCAGATGAATAAAAGCGAAAAAAGATTCAGGGATCTTTTTGAGACAATGGGTTCAGCTGTGATATTTCAAAATAGCAATCAGGAAATAATTCTTGCCAACAGACAGGCTGAATCTTTATTAAATTTTTCATTAAAATCAGGAAAAGACAGAAAAAAAAATATTTATGCAGACGCAGTAAGTGAAGACGGATCTCCCCTGACAAAAGAAAACAACCCTTTTTTCAAGGCATCAAAAACCGGTCAAAAAACAAACGGCCAGATTCTCGGAATAAAAAACGAAAAATTAAAATGGATACTTATAAATTCAACACCTGAGTTTGAACCGGTATCCGGTCAGCCTGCCGGAGTGTTAAGCGTCATGGAAGACATTACTGAGCTCAAGGCCATGGAAGAAGAGCTCATGAAAAAAAACACAGAACTTGAACAGATATTTGATACTGTTCCCGATGCAATGGTTTATGCCGACAAAACAAGAAGGATATTAAAGGTTAATAAAAGCTTTACCTCCCTGTTCCAGTATATGCCGGATGAAGTTATAGGGCTCAGCACATCCTTACTTTATAATGATCAGGCTGAATTTAACAATCAGGGAAAAATAAGATACAATCCTCATGCGCCGAGACTTACAGCTCCGTATGAAGTGGAATATAAAAGAAAAAACAGTCAGGTTTTTACAGGGGAAACTGTTGGTTCCAAACTTACAGATTCAAAGGGAAGAGTAATAGGAATGCTTGCTCTTATAAGAGATGTGACTGAAAAAAGAAAAATTGAGGCAATAATAAACCGCAGCCAGAAAATAGAGTCTGTAGGCAGGATCGCAGGCAGCATAGCCCACGATTTCAATAATATTTTAACTGTCATATCCGGCTATTCTGAACTCATAATGACTAAAACATCAGAACTTCCCGAAATAAATTCTCAGGTTCAGCAGATCAGCGATGCCGTATCCAAGGCAAAAAAACTTACCAGACATCTTCTCACTTTCAGCAGAAAACAGACACTTACTTTTTCAAAAATCGATATTAATGAACTTATCAGAAATTTCAGGGATTTTCTTTATCCTGTACTCGGGAGAAACATCAGCCTGTATCTCAGCTTTTCAGAACAATAGTGTTATGTAAAGGCCGATGCAGGACAGATCGAACAGATTTTGATGAACCTTGCAGTAAACTCAAGGGATTCTTTCAGCAGCAAAGGGAAAATCACAATAAGCTCTCAAAAAATAAAAATTAACGGAAGCAAAACCGACCTGGTGAACCTGCCGCCCGGAGACTATGCCCTTATTACCTTTGAAGACAACGGATGCGGTATCGAAAAAGAGGTAATGGAACATATTTTTGAACCTTTTTTTACAACAAAAGCAAAAGATAAAGGCACAGGACTTGGACTTTCCACAACCTATGGAATAATAAAACTTCATGGAGGAGAAATAACTGTATCAAGTGTTCCCGGAAAAGGAACAGTTTTCAGAATTTATCTCCCCTGCTCTGACATTGGCTGAGTATTTCATATTTTAAATTAAAAAATTTCATTGAATATTTCTCCATAACTTAATATTAAACAAGTGTTGTTTTTTATTAATTTTTTGCAGAACTGCAAAAATAAAAGGAGATTTTTAATGCCTATTTATGAATTCAGATGCCTTGAGTGCAAAGAAATATTTGAAGTGATAGTTGTAAGCGGAAATGAAGATGATGAAATCAAATGCTCAAAATGCGGCTCACATTCATTTGAAAGAGTTTTAAGTTCGGGAAGCATTGCTGTCTCGGGAGCGTCTTCAGCACCCGGCCAGTCAGCAGGAATAAAGGAAAGACAGTGCTCTTCAGGAAGCTGTACCACATACACCATCCCCGGACAGGGCTGAAAATAAAAAACAGAGCTCAAATTTTCCGGACAGAGTCTTTCTGTCCGGATAAGCTTTTTATTCACTGTTCATAAAAACCAGATTAAACTTTTCATCTGTCATAATTTTTGAAATCCTCACCATAATCCAGATAAAAATAAAAGAAAAAACAATTCTTGCCATAAGAATACCCCAGAGGCTCCCGCCTATGGCCGCCATAAGAAGTGTATCTTCAATCATTCCATGTGAAAGCCCCATAAGAGACAGGGAAAAAAAAATCTCCCTCTGACTGAGATTGCCTGACTTTGCCTCACTTATTATCAGACCTCCGCCATAGCTTATTCCAAGGGTAAACCCTGTCACCGCCATAAAACCCGCTTTGTCGCCCATTCCAAGAGGAGAAATAAAAAATGTTATTTTTCTTGTCAGCCAGTCCATAAATTTAAGTTTTTCAAGAATATCCATAAAAAAAACAAGGGAAAGGATAATAAGAAATATATATAAAAGGCTCAGACCCTGAGAAAAAAGTTCTGCTGTAAATGTTTTATCCGCAGTGATTTCAGGACTCCAGAGGGGATTTGCCGGCTCCTGAAGAAGATTAAAGAAATCGAAGATAAAAGATAAAACAATACCCATAGCAACCGCAGACAGAAATCTCAGTAAAAACATTGGAAAAACCTTTGCTCCGGCTTTTTTTGCAATCCCAAGCTCCACAGGAAAAGAATGGGCAACAAGAATAATTAAAGAGAGAACAGTTATGTCGCAGGTGCTGACTTCAAGTCCGGGATAAATGGCTGCAAAAACACTCAGCCCACCGTAAATATTTGTAATCATTGAAGCGGCCCACACAAGTCCCAGCTCACCGTCAAGCCCCATTATGCCCATAAGAGGACTTAAAATTTTTCCGATAAATTCAACAGCCCCGAAATACTCAAGGATTTTTGTCGCAACAGTCATTGGAATCATGACCTTAAAAAGCTCAGCGCTTATACCAAGACTTTTAGGAACAATATTTCTGAAAAAATTTTTGAAAAAAGACATATAAAACAAGCTCCGGACTCTATGAGCCAAATTTAAAGAAAACCGCATCAATCTCAGATCACTTCTTCAAGTATCTTCAGCAGTTCCTTTGAGGAATAAGGCTTTTTTATAAAACAGCAGGCGCCCTTTTCAATAAGAGATGCTGATGTTGAATTTTTATAAAACCCTGAAGCTATTACAACCTTTGCATCTTTTTTTATTGCAATTATTTCTTCAAGGCACTTTTCACCGTCCATTTCAGGCATTATCATATCAAGTATTACTGCATCAATATAATCCTTTCCTTCACGGAACTTTTCAACTCCCGACTCACCGTCTTCTGCAGTTATTACCTTATATCCGCTCTGCTCAAGAATTTTTTCAGCAAGAGTTCTTATCATTTTCTCATCATCTATTACAAGAACAACTCCCGATTTACCTGTTTTCCCGTTTTCATTCAGCCCGCCTGAGCTGACAGCGCTTCCACTTTTTTCAACGGGAATGTAAATATTGAAGACAGTACCGACATTTTCCTCGCTGTAAACATTGACGGCACCCTGGTGCTGCTGGACAACACCGTATACAGAAGACAGCCCGAGACCTGTACCGGTTTTCTTGGTAGTGAAAAAAGGCTCAAAAATCTTCTTCTGAAGAGCAATTGACATTCCAATACCTGTGTCTGATATGGAAGTGCAGATATATTCACCCGGCATAATATCAAAGGGACTGGCGCTGCAGTATGCTTCATCAAGAAAAATATTTGAGGTCTCTATTGTGAGAGTACCTCCTGCAGGCATTGCATCCCTTGCATTGAGCCCCAGATTTATCAGAACGTTTTCCATTCTGGCCCTGTTCAGCATGGCAGTATGTTTTTCTGCATGAAGCTTTACAGATATTTTAATTTTAGGTTCAATCCCGTGTCTTAAAATTGAAGCCGCATTTTCCACAATCTCATGCAAAGACTCTTTCTTCATCTCAATCGGGGATTTTCTTGAAAAAGAAAGAAGTTTTGAAGTAAGTTCCGAAGCCCTTTCACAAGCCTGTTTCAGAATTGCTGTCATTGCCCTGTTTTCATCTTCGGGCTGAAGCTTAAGCTCCAGAACTTCCGCAACTCCCATTATGGCACTGAGCATATTGTTGAAATCATGTGCCACTCCTCCTGCAAGACGCCCGAGAGCGTCCATTTTTCTTGAATGCTGGAGCTGTTTTTCAAGCTCATATTCCCTTGTAATGTCTCTTATTACAAAAACGCCGCCTGTAATATTTCCGTTTTTATCTTTAATTGGAGATCCTGAACCTGAAACCACAAACTCTTCGCCCGATTCAGACTCTATTATAAAAGGTTCTTCAAGGGCTCTTTTCTGTCCCTTCTCAAGTATCAGATCAACCCGGAGATCAATTTTTTTACCGTAAATATCTTTTATTTTTATACATTCAGAGTAAATTCTGCCTCTTACATTCTCTTTTTCAAGACTCAGCATTATTTCAGCAGAGGTATTGAGCCATAAAATCTTTTTATCCCTGTCAATTGTAATTACACCATCTCCAATAGATTCAAGGATTATTTCAAGGTCTTCCTCCGCCTTGATTCTTTTTTGAACCTCCTTTGAAAGCTCTTCTGTTTTTTCCCTGACTTTCCTTCCCAGGCTCCTGGTCCATAAAAAACTTATTCCAAGAAGCATCACAAGAATTAATAAAACGGCAACAAGATATCCAAGAACATCCTTGAAAGTTTCTTTTTTTTCATACTTCCCGAACCACTTTTCATAAAGTTTGTTATAGGTTCCGTTTGTTTTGAGAATAAAAAGACTTTCATTGAGCTTTTCAATCAGCTTTCTGTTTCCTTTTTTTACAGCAAAACAGTACTGATGGGAGGGAAGGCCTGTATTGAAATATCTGATATTTTCAATTTTATTTTCATGGAGATAATATGCGCCCTGAATTTTCGAGGAAAGAAGTACCGCATCAACCTCTTTTTTTTCAAGCAGTCTAAGCGCATCTACAGGATCGTCAGCTGTTTTGATAACAGCAGTCTTATAATTGGAAAGCACATAATCATGCATTATGTCTTTGTTCTGAACACCTATTCTAAGACCTTCAAGATCTTTCAGGTCATCTGCATCGGAATCATCAGGAACAAATACAGCCGAAGATACAAGAATATAGGGAAGAGAAAAATCAAATTTTTGACTTCTTTCTTCAGAATAATAAACGCCTGTTATTGCATCTATCTCTCCTGATTCAAGATCCATTAAAGCCTTGTCCCAGGGAGTAAGTCTGAACACAGCATTATACCCTGCAAGATTTGAGGCTACTTTCAAAAGCTCGACATTAAAACCTGAGGGAGTCTCATTTTCCAGAAATTCGTAGGGAGGATAGTTGTGATCTCCTCCCACAGTAATTTCAATTTTTTCTCCAAAGCCGCTGCAGGGCAAAGATAAAAGGATGGAAAAAAGCAGGATAAAGTATTTAGCCATTTGAACCTTTTTTAAAAAGCCTTAAGAAGTTTAAATAAGTTTACTCCGCAAAATACCAGATTGAAATCCCGGATCAAATTACTTTTATATCTTTTTACTGATCCTTAAATTAAAGGCCTGCAGATTGAACGCAAAAATTAAGATTCAGTCTCCAAGATAAGGATTGGTTCTTTTTTCTTTTCCTATGGTGGAAAAAATTTCACTGCCGTAATTGTGTCCCGGCCAGACCAGGGTATCATCAGGAAGTGCAAAAAGCTTTTCTTTTATTGAATTTTTCAGCTGTTCAAAAGAACCGCCAGGCAGATCAGTTCTTCCCACATCTCCTGTAAAAAGAGTATCTCCCGTAAAAAGATTGTTTCCGTCATAAAGACAGATTCCCCCCGCAGTGTGCCCGGGTGTATGAATAACTTTCAGCTTTACTGTTCCCCCCTCGATTTCATCATTATCATCAACAAAAAAATCCGGTACTGGAGAACCTTTTCCTCCAAGGGCCTTTGAAAACATTTTTGATGAAAATTTTGCAAGAAGGGATGCATCATCCTTATGAATGTATAAAGGAGCTCCGGTCTCCTTTACAATATAATGATTTCCGCAGGTATGATCCGCATGACCGTGAGTATTGACAACCGCTTTTACAGTAAGGGAGCTTTCACCCACAATTTTCAGGACCTTTCCAGGGGAGCATGAAGGATCAATTACAATACAGTCTCCTGATTCAGAATCATAGACAACATAAGCAAAAACATCCATACGGCTTTGCAGCACCTGATGAACTTTAAACATTTCAGAACCTCATTCCAGCTTCAAGAAATACACCTTCGGATTCCATATCAAGAACAAAACCGTTCTGATTGATATCCACCTCTTCTATCATATAGCCTCCTCCGGCAAAAAACGGCCCGACCAGATCAAGCCTTGCACCGCCGGTAATGCTTGTGAACTCCACATCTGTAAGGCAAAACCCTTTCCACTGCGCATAAAGTTCAATATTATCAGCCGGTTTCCCTGCAAAAGAAGCAAAAAAACCCATTGCATAATCCTTTTCTGTAACACTTACAGACGCATTGGCACTTTGAGAGATATCACCTGTGGCTTCAATCCAGCGGGCGCTCAGCCCGAGTTCAATATTAAGCTTCCCAAGGGTTGCTCTTTGAAAGCCTTTTAAGGAATAAAAAACTGTAACGTCATAATTCAATAGTTCTATTGCAGAAGAAAAATTTGAAGAATTATCAAACTGTTCTCCGCCGTATGTGAAAGAACTTATGCTTTCACCTTCGCTGTTAATATAAAGCCCTGAAACGTATACTCCGGGAAGATGGTTTATGTTATTTATCTTAATTTTCCCGAAAAAAGACTGATCATCTGAAATATTCAGGTCATTTTCCAGATCAAGAGCCGTTCCTGAAGTTCCGTCTGTATAAGAATGAGTTCCTGAAGGATCAAAAAGATAGCCTCCAAGTGAAATCTCGCCAAGATAAGAATTAAAGCCTGACGCCCATACTGAAGCCGGAATCAGCAAAGCAGCCAGAAGAACCATTGTTTTTTTAAAATACCGCATAATAAGCTGCCCTCTAAAATTTAAAGCCGCCTTCAATGAAAGGCCCTTTGAATTCTGTGTCAATTTTTACATCTTTTTCATCAATATCAAATTTTTCCATTCTGTACCCGCCTGCCATGAAAAGAGGGCCGAAAATATTGTATCTTATACGTCCTATCAGACTTGTTATGCTGTTGCCTCCGACAGAAAGCATTCTTCCCTCGGCTTCAAGAGCTATCCCGGATATCGGCTCAAGCCTTAAATATGCAAAACCCATCGGAATCGGTACAGTAAGTGATTTTGACTCTCTCAGGTTTTCCTGGGTAATTGAGGCTTCAATATCTACAAGACGAAGGTTTACACCAAGATCTGCCTGAAGCTTTCCAAGGCTTGCAAGTTTTAAAAGAGGAAGGGAAAAAGAAACTGCAAAATCATGATGGTTCAGTTTAAGCTCCGAGCTGAATTCAACATCTGCATCGAAATCCGTTCCTCCGAATTCAAACCCTGTGCCCATTTTGCTGTCGCCGTCATAACTTAAACCTGTTGTCATAAAAGTTACATTAGGCAGAAGAAGAGGAAGTTCAAGTCTTATTCTCCCTGTAAGTTCTGTCTCATCATCATAGCCAAGATCATCTTCAAGATAAAGATTATCGCCTTTATAGCCGGCAAATCCATCAGGCGAGTTAAGCCATCCTCCAACTGCTATTTCTGCATCTATGAGAGGCAGACAATAACCGTAAAAAGGGATTAAGAGAAAAAAAAGTAAAGCTGAAACAGCCATTTTTGACTTCATAGCAAAAATCCTCCCGGGTTAAATATTTAAATTTTTCGGCAGTCCTTCCTGAAAAAGATTACTCTCAAAGGGCAAATATTTTTCTGATTCAATAAGCTCTCCTGCTTCTGCAAGAGCTTTCATACCGATTGAAAGTATTTCATCTTCTTTTTCATCTGAAAGAACTTTGTCAAATTCTTTTTCCTTAATTTCATTTTTTGTAAACAAAAATCTTTTTTTATCTTTATCTAATAATCCAATACATGAAAAAAAAGAATCATTTTCTTTTTGAAATTTTTTAGCAAAAATATAATAACCGTATTTTCTGCTTAACGCAGGAATATATTTTAACGATGCAATTTCAAATCCCACAAGAACAAGCTTGAAAAAGCCTTCAAAATCACCTGCATCAAAGAAAATTTTCATTTCTTTCAAAATATGGTTTATGTCAGGTTCCGCAAGTTCAGTATTTTTGATGAAAGAAGACCTGATATAGGTGAGAGTATCTTTTTTTACTGTTTTCAGGACATCCGAATCACCCAGTATTTTTCTGGCATTTTTAAAACTGAGCATTTCCTTAAGCGTAGGAGATTTTCTTAAGGCGACATCTTCTATATCTGTTTCATATCTTGCAAGCTGGGCGTCATTTACAATTACTTCGGGAGCCGGTTCTTTTTTCACATAAAGATCAAGGCCTCTTTTTGAAATATTTTCATATCCGTTTATTTCAAGAAGGATTTTTACAGATTCCCGGTCTACTCTGGAATAACCGTCATCAGATTTTAAAGAATCTTCAATTTTTTTCACCAGAAAATCGACTGTAATTTTTCTCTGAATATTTTCAACTGAACCCATAAAACAACTCCTGTCTGGTCTGCTTTAATTTCTTATGCAATCGGCTTTCCCATCATGCCGGCCCGGCAAAGTCATACAATCTAACATTTTGAGGCTGAACAAAAAAATTATTGAATCATTATGCTTAAATATTGAATTTTATTTCAAATGGATTATTATCAGCTTAATTTTTCATGAATCAGGCCATTTAATCCGGCTCAAAGCCTTTAAAGCAGATCTGCTGTGCCAGATTCAAGTTAATCTTTGTTGACACTTAAGATATTAAAGTATTATTTTAGCTGACTTAAATAATGATAAAATTTAATTATACCAACAATTTTAAAAATTTAAATAAAAAACGGGGCAGATCATGACAGATTCAGCAACATTGACAATTGACGGCAAAACCTACACCTTTCCTGTAATAACAGGAACCGAAGGGGAAAAAGCCATCGATATCACAAGACTCCGTCAGGAGACAGGTTTTATTACTTTTGATCCGGGATTCGGAAACACAGGAAGCTGCTCTTCTTCAATCACATTCATGAACGGAGAAAAGGGAATTTTAAGATACAGGGGAATTCCCATTGAACAGCTTGCAGAAAAATCGACTTTTGTTGAAACTGCATACCTTCTTATAAACGGACACCTTCCCTCACTTGAAGAGCTTAACAGAAACAGGGTAATGCTAAATGACTCATCTCTTGTTCATGAGGACATGCACATCTTTTTCCAGAATTTCCCCAAAGCTTCACATCCTATGGGAATTCTTTCATCAATGGTAAATGCCCTCAGAAGCTTTTATCCTGAACTTAAAGATGAAGACAACATCACAAAGGACTTTTTAAATCTGATTTCCAAAGTCAGAACCATGGCTGCAATGTCATACAGATTTTCAAAAGGTGAAAAAATTGTATATCCAAGACATGACCTCACATACTGCGAAAACTTTCTGAACATGATGTTTGACAGTCCTGTAAGACCTTATGAGCTTGACGAAGACATAGTAAGAGCTCTTAATGTTTTCCTTATTCTCCATGCAGACCACGAGCAGAACTGTTCAACTGCGGCTGTAAGAGTAGTTGGAAGCGGAAGAGTAAATCTTTATGCCGCTATTTCAGCAGGTATAGCAGCTCTTTGGGGCCCTCTTCACGGAGGAGCAAACCAGGCTGTGATTGAGATGCTTACAGATATCCACAAAAACGGAGTATCAATAGACGAGGTTATAAGAAGAGCCAAGGATAAAAACGATCCGTTCAGACTCATGGGTTTCGGGCACAGAGTTTACAAGACTTACGACCCGAGAGCAAAAATCATGAAGACAATGTGCGACAAGGTTCTTGCAAAGATATCAGGGCCGGATCCTCTTCTCGATATAGCAAAACAGCTTGAGGAAGTCGCTCTCACAGATCCTTATTTCGTAGATCACAACCTCTATCCAAACGTTGATTTCTACAGCGGAATAGTTTTAAGGGCAATAGGAATACCTACAAACATGTTCACTGTAATGTTTGCAATCGGAAGACTTCCGGGCTGGATTTCCCAGTGGAAGGAAAGCATGGAAGACCCGAACTGGAAAATAAGCAGACCAAGACAGATTTATACAGGTCTTTCAGAAAATGACTATGTTGAATTAAATAACAGATAGTGCTCAAAAAATAAAAAAAGGCCGGCAAATTTTTGCAGGCCTTTTTTATTTTTAAAATATTTGCTTATTCCTCTCTTGCCTGGGGAAGAATAAGGTTAAGTAAAACACCAAGAACTCCTGCAAGCCCTATTCCCTCAAGGGTAAATTTTCCTGCTGAAAAACTCATCCCGCCAATTCCGAAAACAAGAATCAGCGCAATAATAGTAAGATTTCTTGGTTCTGTGACATCTGACTGGGCCTTTACAATATTATTCATACCCACAACCATTATTGCTCCGAAAAGCAAAAGCATGATGCCCCCCATTACAGGAGTAGGTATAGTTGAAAGAAAAGCCCCGATTTTACCCACAAAGGAAAGAACAATCGCAATAATTGCAGCCCAGGTCATGACGCCCGGATTAAAAGCCTTTGTAAGAGCTACTGCTCCGGTTACTTCAGAATATGTAGTATTAGGAGGCCCTCCAAGCATTGACGCAACAGAAGTTGCAATCCCGTCTCCAAGCATGGTGTTTTCAATTCCCGGATCTTCGAGATAGTCTTTTTCAGTCACCTCTCCTATGGCGAGAATGTCTCCGAAATGCTCGATGGCAGGGGCTATTGCAACAGGAACAATAAAAAGAATCGCAGAAAGATTGAATTCAGGAAAAACAAAATCAGGGAATGCAAACCACTCCGCACTGTGAACAGGGCTTAAGTCAACAAGACCTGCAAACCACGCAACTGTATATCCTGTTATTATTCCTACAAGAATCGGAATAAGCCTTAAAAATCCTCTCCCAAGAAGTGTTGCAGCTATTGTTGCAAAAAGAGCAGACATTGAAACAACAAGAGCCTTTGACTGTGGTATTATATTGGAAGCGTCAGCTTCTCCAACAGCCATTTTCACCGCAACCGGCGCAAGAATTAGTCCGATTACCATAATAACAGGGCCAGTAACAACAGGAGGCAGAATTTTTTCAATCACTCTGCTTCCCTTGATTCTGATAACAAAACTTAAAACAATATAAACAAGTCCGGCCGCTGCAAGACCGCTCATTGTTGAAGCAATTCCCCACTTTGCAACGCCTACTGAAATTGGAGCTATAAATGCAAATGAAGATGCAAGAAAAACCGGAACCTTACCCTTTGTTATAACCTGAAAAATAAGAGTCCCCAGACCTGCTGTAAAAAGTGCCACATTTGAATCAAGCCCGGTAAGAAGCGGAACAAGAACAAGTGCTCCAAATGCCACAAAAAGCATCTGGGCTCCAAGTATAGAGTCCTTGCCTGTGAATCTGTAGTTTAAATTTCCCCCCATAAATCCTTTCCCTTTCATTATTTTTTAAAACTTCAAAAAAAACGCATGATAAAAACAAAATCATGCGCTCACTTAAATATGCAAAAAAACTTCAGCAGTTTTCCGATATTGAAATTTTACTTGGTTCCGAATATTTTATCGCCTGCATCACCAAGACCCGGAATAATATAGCCCTTGTCATTGAGCTTTTCATCAACCGCCGCAGTATAAATCGACACATCAGGATGAAGCTCCTGAACCTTTTTTATTCCCTCAGGCGCAGCAACAAGAAACAGACCCTTTATTGTTTTGCAGCCTTCTTTTTTCAAAAGATCAACAGTTGCACAAAAAGACCCGCCCGTTGCAAGCATAGGATCTATTATAAGAGCTATCCTTTCCTCCATGCTTGAGGGGAACTTGACATAATAATGAACCGGCTTCAGAGTCTTTTCATCCCTGTACAGCCCGACAACCCCGACTTTCGCTGAAGGAATCATGTCAAGAACTCCGTCCATCATTCCAAGCCCTGCGCGCAGTATAGGAACAACAGTAACCTTTTTTCCCTTTATCTGATCAACCTCGACATCACCTGCCCAGCCTTCAATTGTGATTCTTTCAGTTTCAAGGTCTTTTGTCGCTTCATAGGTAAGAAGCCTTGCAATTTCCGATGCAAGCATTCTGAAGTTTTTTGTGGCAAGATCATTTTTTCTTAAAATACCGATTTTATGTTTAATAAGAGGATGATCAGCAATATATAAGGCCATATTTATCTCCCTGGTTTTCTTAAGTTTTTGCGGAACGGAAACCTTTTTTTGAACATTTCTTCTTCCGACTCAAAACTCAGCCTCCAGAATACTTAAGCATCCTGCAGGTTAATTTTTCTTTTTTCTGAGCTGAACAAAAAATCCGGGCTTCCGGTCAGTCACTAAGTTTATGGTTCTATATCTTTTTTTCAAATTATTATCAAGAAGCAGATAAAAACCTCAGATATCAGTTTGTTTTATGGAACTATCTTCAATAATACCGATAATTTCTTTTCCAAACTCCCTCAACTGCCATCTTTTAAGCGGAATCTGTGAAAGCTCACCGAGACTTCTGGGATTTTTTTCAGAAATTTCACACACAAGATTATTGTTGAGAACAATCCCCGGCTCAAGATTGAGCTCTTCAGACTTGTCCGTCCTCCATTTTCTGAGACACTGTGATCTTTGTGAAGAAAAGTGGTTGAAATGTTTAGGCTTTTTCTTCTTTGGATAACTTGGCAGACCTGAACTGGGCATAACCATTGCATTCTGAACTATTCCCGAAATTCTTGAACCGAATCTTTTGTAATGGCCGGGGCTCATAATCGATTTAAGTTCATTTTCCTTTTCCGCTTTTCTTTCAGCAATTTTTATTATTGTTTTGTTGGGTATAACCTTATAGAGAGGCTTGTCCTTTTTTCTGGCTATTGAATACCTGAATTTCAAAAGTCCTTCCAGAACAGCCAGGCTCCGCCTGTCAAGCTTCCCTGCTCCCTTAAATGATGTAAAGTAAGGGACCTCGGTTTTTTTAACAAATCTTGCTTCGGAAATATTGGAAGATTCCTCATAAACCCAGTCAAGCCTTTTCAGCTTCATAAGCCTGCTTTTTAAAATTTCAAAAATTTCAATAAGATATCTTGAGTCCATAGCTGCATAATCAAGCATATCCATAGGAAGAGGCCTTACAGACCAGTCCTTTTTCTGATACTTTTTTTCTGTTTTGACTCCAAGGAAATCCATCATCAGGTGATCAAGACCCGAAAGCCTCAGACCTGCAAACCTTGCAGCAATTTCCGTATCAAAAAGGTTGTTGACCACTATTCCGTAATCTCTGTACAGAGATTTTATATCATAATCAGCACCATGAAATATTTTTAAAATTTTCGGATCAAAAAAAACCGGTGCCAGTTTATCTATTTTTTTCACCTTCAGAGGATCAATTATCCAGTCTGAAACGCCGTCACTCAGCTGAATAAGGCAGATTTTCTCCCTGAAGTGATACATACCGTCCCCTTCAAGATCAACTCCGACTTTTTCGCAGGATTTCAGATGGGCGCATAAATCTTCAAGCTCTTTGTCATGCTCAACAATTATTGTCATTCCTGATTGCCTAATACCTCTTTTTCTGATAGTTTTTTTCTTTGCCGAAATTACGGCTTTTATTTTTTACATTTTTGAATTGAGAAAAACAATAAAAAAACCGGAGACAGGTTCTCATGATACAGATAGAACTTCCAGACAAAACCATACAAAACCATGAAAATCCGCCAACAGGCTATGATGTTGCCCTGAAAATTTCAGAAGGCCTGGCTGCAAATTCAGTTGCATGCATTACAGATGACGGGATTAAAGACATCAATGTGCCCATTGAAAAGGACACAAAAATAAAACTGATTACGCCAAAGGATGAAGAGGCTCTTGATATAATGAGACACAGTGCGGCCCATGTCCTCGCCGAAGCTGTCCTGAATCTATACCCTGATGCAAAACTTACAATAGGCCCTGTTGTAAAAGACGGTTTTTACTATGATATTGACATGCCTCCTGTTTCAGAGTCAGATCTTGAAAAGATTGAACAGGAAATGAAAAATATTATTAAGGCAAAAAAGCCTTTTAAAAGGCAGGTTCTTTCAAAAGATGAAGCAAAAAAAATTTTTTCAGACAATGAATATAAACTTGAACTTATAAATGATCTCCCTGAAGATGCTGAAATCTCTGTTTATGAACAGGGAATTTTCAAGGATCTCTGCCGCGGCCCCCATGTTCCCCACACAGGAATGATAAAGGCCGTAAAACTTATGAAGGTTTCAGGAGCATACTGGAGAGCTGACAGCTCTAAAACCCAGCTTCAGAGAATTTACGGAACCGCCTATTTTGACAAGAAGGAGCTCAACAAATATTTAAACTTTCTTGAAGAGGCAAAAAAAAGAGACCACAGAAAAATCGGCCAGCAGCTTGACCTTTTCAGCTTTCATGAAGAAGGGGCAGGAATGCCTTTTTTCCATGCAAAC
>JBFWJK010000077.1:0-14341 GCA_050253255.1 Desulfobacteraceae bacterium
TCTTACCTGCAACGGAATCACCTGGGGGTGCCCTGAATGCGGTGAAAAAAACGATCTGGGCAATCAGTAGCTCAAAATGCTGTCTTTGTTTGAAGACGGCATTTTTTATGCGAATAATTTTTTTGGTATTTTCCTCTGAATGTTTAAATTATAAGCCTTATCCTGATAAGCAAGGAAACAATAAATACCTTAATCTTAAGACCGAACTGAAAAATATGAAATGCCGGTTTTAGAATCCCACTTATTTTTTTGTCTTAATCAATCGAAAATCCAGGGTGCTGAAAAAATCTGAAAAATATTCTTTTTTTTCATAAATGAGGGTCTTTTGGCTGACTCAGGTCTTTTTATGTTTATCGTGTCTTTTATTGGAAACATAATATTGTTGATGCTATTGTTTTTTATTGACTAAAAATATGGATTTTTAAAATAAACAATGTTATTGTGTCCAAACATGATTGGTTTACTGACTTATTAAGGAGGAAAAAGATGAAAAAAAATTGGACCATTTTTAATGGTTTACTGGCAGTAGTTGTCAGCCTTATGCTGATGACCGGATGTAGTGATGATAACAGTACTTCCAGTGTTGCAAGTGGAAAAGTTGTTCAGAGTCCGGTTGCAGGAGCAACTGTTTTTCTTGACATAAACGGAAACAGACTGTTGGACGAAAATGAACCCAGCGCTACCAGCGGAAACGACGGTTCATATTCTCTTGGAATTCCTGACGGAAAAGAGGGTATGCTCTGCACAACTGGCGGAACACTTATTGATTCAGGAAGACCTGCTCTTCCAACTCTTGCTCCAAGGGATGCAAAAAATATTACACCTCTTACAACTCTTGTTGCAATAAACCCTGATATCAGAGCAACTCTGGGTAGTGACTGGGATGTTGATATTTCAAGAGCTTCAGGTGTTCCCGGAAGTATTTTAAGACTTGCTCTTGCAATTGAATCGTTTCAGTCTTCGTTAAAATCTCTAAATTCTGATGCACCAACTCAGTTCAAGGCTTTAACTCTTCTTGCAGGAAATCTTTCAGGAAAAGTTATTAAGTCAGAAGCAGATGTAAAAAAAGCATTCAGTGAAACATTAGTTAATCTTGCAGCAGCAGGAAGCGAACTTCCACCGACTATTTTAGAGAATGTAAACGAAATAGTAGACAGCATTAATGCTGATGATACCGTTGTTGAATCTACAGCGAAAGCGGCTGTGAAGGATCTTATACCTTCTTCTCCTGCAATAGCATTTTTACCTTCAACAGACATGACCAAAATGGTTATGCCTATGCCAAACGACATAGTCTGGACTGGTCTTGAAGGAAAACTTCCCACAGCAGGTGAAACTGATGCAAGTAAGCTTGCCCTTTATACAGCTATAAACAAGCTTGGTAACTCAGGCTTAAGTCCAAATACCCCTATTTCAATCCCTTTAAGTGATGATACTGCTCTTGATATGGATTCCGTTGAAGATAGCGTCCTTTTATTGCAGTTACCCACCTTCACACCTGTAACTGATTTTTCTGTTGTTCAGGACGGAAGATATATCAAAATTTATCCTGAAGATCCTTTGGAAGCAGGAACACAATACGCTGTGGTTTTAAAAAACACTGTTTATATTGAAGGTTCAACAGAAGAAAAAGTAAGTAAGAACCCTCTTTTTGAACTTTTAAAAAGTACAGAGGCTTTGTATGCAGATGAAGCCACAGCAAGCGATACTACAAAGACTCTTGAGCAGATAAGACAGGGGTATGTTCCTCTTTTTACAGCTCTAGGCGGACTAGGTATTACAAGAACAGGTGTTCTTACTCTTTTCACTTTTACAACAGCTTCAGAAACACTTTCAGCCGCTGATTTTGCAGTAATGCAGGCAACAATAGCTGCGGGGGGTGATCCAGACGGAATGAATATCACAGGTCTTGACTATGCCTCTGTAACTGGTGAATATGCCCTTATTAATGGAAGTGTAAGTTTGGCTAGAGTTCCAACAATGACTGTCGATGCTGATTCTTTTACTTCCTGGAAAGTTTCAACTCTGGCAACAACTCCAATTGATGAAGAAGTGCCATATACAATATATAACGGCAGTTCTTACGTTGATACAGTTGTAGTGTTTCAGCACGGTTTTGGCGGAAGCAAGGATAATGCATATGCATATTCAGGTAAATTTCCTGACTATCCTGTAGCGGCAATGGATCTTCCATATCACGGAGACAGAACTTCCCAGGGTGAAACCTCAGGTTCTGAATATCTTACAACTAACCTTCCCCAGAACAGAATAAACCTTTATCAGTCTTTTTATGATATGAGCGTTTTTATTCAGGGGTTAAAACAAGGCAAATTTGATATTGACGGTGATGGAGCACCTGATGCTCCTCCAACAAATATCTACTTTGTAGGTCAATCTCTTGGGTCAATTACAGGTTCAGTTGCTGCAAATAACAACACAGCATCACTTGACAAGGTCGTGTTGAACGTTGGAGGAGCAAACTTTGCCTCAATCCTTGATACTGCAACAAATGCTGCATTAACAGGACTTTTGGATAAACTTGGAGTTGAAAAAAATTCTGTTCAGTATTTTGTTACACTTGGAGTTCTTCAGCTTATAATGGATCCTTGTGATCCTATGTATCTTGCTGCTGATCTTGCTATTAACCCAGATATTGAGACTATTTTCCAGTTTGCATACAAAGATACTCTTGTATCAAATGTATCCAACGAAATTCTAGCTACAGTTGCAGAGTCTGATGATGTGGTTGAAGTAAAAGAATTTTCTACCAACGTAACATTTGAAAACGGCAAGCCATATCTTTTTGGAAATGCTGATGACAAAAACGACAGCTGGATACCTCACGGATTTCTTCTTGATCCCCGTGTAGAAGTTAACGGTGAACTAAAATATCCTGAAGCTGAAGGTTTCATGGATGCTGATTATGCATCAGAAGCAAATGCAGCGGTTGTGGACTGGACAGAAGCTTACTTAAATTAATCGGGAGGTTTATTTATGAGAAAGTCTATTTTCTCTTTACTTATGATAATGATTTTCTTTACCGGTACCAATGCTTATGCAAACTGTGTTGATACATTTGGTATCGGTTCAAAGGCAACAGCTATGGGCGGGGCTTATTCTGCATATGCAAACGATCCCTTTGCGGCATATTACAACCCTGCAGGTCTTACTCAGATAGAGTCAATGACAGCAGCAGTTGGTTCTGCTTTTATGGATCCAAACCTTAAGGCTAAAAACTATAGAGTAGTTAAAGATAATACTACTATTCTTGGCGGAGAAGGCGGAACAAGTTTCAGGGATGAATCTGATCTTCTTGTGGTTCCCCATCTTGGTTTTGCAATGCCTATAAATTCAAAATTTGCTTTTGGTATTGCAGCATATGCTCCTTTTGGTCTTCATCTTAAGTGGGATGATACCAACACAACATCAAACCCAGGTGCATACAACTCTTATGAATCATGGTATACAAGATTTGTAGTAAACCCTACAATTGCATACAAGGTTAATGACAAACTATCGGTTGGTTTTGGTGTGTCTATAGGCCGGTCTGAATCTGGAACCAATAAAAATTCATATGACCTCTCCCAGTCTGGTATTACAGGAGCAATTGAAGCAGATCTTACAGATGAGGTAAACTATTCCTTTAATATGGGTGTTATGTATAAGCCTGTTGAAACAGTTACTCTTGGACTTACTTACAGAAGCAGGGCTGATGCTGATTTCGAAGGTGATCTTGAGTTAAAGAATCTTTCACAGGATGAAAAAAATACTCTTAACGGAGCTCTTGCAGCAAATGGAATGACTGATGCTTTTCAAAATAATAATTTTAAATCAAAAATTGAGCTGAATGATGTTGACCATCCTTCTCAGGTTCAGTTCGGTGTAAGATATGCACCAAATGACAGGCTCAGTATTGAAGGTGACCTTGTTTGGACAAACTGGTCAAATGTGGAAAATCAGACCGTAATAATAAAAGACCCTTATCTTCAGGCTCTATTGGGTACAGACAGAGAAGTTTACAAAAGAAACTGGGAAAGCACAAGGCAGATTAAAGTAGGTATAGAATATCTTCTTAATGATATGTTTACTTTCAGATGCGGATATTACTATGATCCAAGTCCGATTCCTGATTCAACTTTTGACATAGTATGGTCTGATGCTGACAAAAAATCATACTCAGTTGGTCTTGGTGCAAATCTGGGGTCGTGGACAATTGACGGTGCCTTTCAGTACGTTGTAACTGAACTTGACAGAGAAGTCGGCGGAGAAAGCACAAACCTCAACCACAGTTATGGTGAAGACGCTACAGTTCATGCAAAAGCAGAAGGTAAAATTTACGGCTACAGCATGACAGCAACATACAGATTCTAATGAATACCGGTTAAACTGTTTAAAAGCCCGGCATTTTGCCGGGCTTTTTTTTGTATGTTTATATTAAAATCTTCTGTTTGCCTTTCAGTAATTCAAATTAACTTTAATTTAATCAGGACTTTCAATCTCTATTCTTATTCCGGGCAAAACCAGGTTTTGAGTTAATCAAAAAATGTGTATAATACAGCAATTTAATTTTAAGGATTGATATGGAAGCCTATGTAAAAAAATTTAAAAATGAGAACAGACTTTTTATAAGGATCAAAAAAATTGAGTCGGAAGACCAGGCTGACTTTATACTTAAATCTTCCATAGAAGCTTTACGTCAGCTTGAGCAGGGGCCTGATATTATTTTTGATGTAAGGGGATATAAGGTTTCCGAAGCTAATTTTGAGTACGAGTATGTAAGAAAATTTCTTCTTGTAATGTGTGTGAAAATGCCAAGAGCAATAGTCAGAATAGGGAGTTCTCCTTTTATTGCTCTTGCGGATCAGATAATCCAGGCCCTGAATGTAAGGCTTGATTCAAAAATTATAACATCAGGTTCATATGAAGGCATAAAGAGAAAAATCAATGATGAAAAAGGAATGGATGAATTCTGCACATGGTTTTCCTCCACTGATTTCGGGCCGGAAGCAAATGGAAAAGATCAAAGATTATTATTGGCAAGCGAGCATCTTTCATGTGATTTAGAACAGCCTCCGGTTGATATTCTTGCAGTCTCTGTAAAAGGTGAATTCACTCCAGGGAAAAAAATTGAGATAAGCGTTAATGCGCATTCCGACTCAAAAGGTGATATTTATTACAGATATTATTATAAAAAAAGCACACTTGAAAAAAATCCTCATGCATATATTTTCCCCATGGAGTCAGAATGGACCAGTGAAAACTCATGTGTTTTTTCTATAAAGGAAGAGGGCAGATATCATTTTTATGCCGAGGCTGCAAGATCTCCGGAGTTTTTTGACCGTCCTGATTCCAGCTATGCTCTGGTACCGATATTTATCAGAAAAAAAAGGGAATACAGAGAAAATTTCGGAGGCTGTTTTTATAAAAATCAGATGGCTGAACTTGTTTTTTTAACTAAGGATATGAAAAAAAAGGTTATAAATGCAAGAATAGATTCAGCAGATACAGATGGAAACACAGTCTATCTGGTTAATCTTGAACCGGGATTTGATTTGAATCTTTATAAGAAAAAATTTGTTTTAAGCTGTGTAACAGAAACAAATGACGGGATTTACAGATATGCTTTTAAATCTGAAATTGCCGGAGACAAAGATAAAAATTTTCCATTGTCTCTCAATGAAAAATTCTGTGTGGTATATGAAGATGACCCTAAAAAGGTCAATCTGAGAAAAGATCTGAGGTATAAAGCCGGAGAAAAAGATAATATAGTATTGTATATTTATCATGAGGGAGGGCTTTTTGCTTCGGGTAAAGTATTTGAAATTTGTGATATTTCAACAGGAGGATTTGGTATTTCCCTTAATTCTGCATCAAAAAGCTCTTTAGCTGATATGATTTTGAAATCAGTGGTAAAATCCCAGTTTGTTTTAACTGCTGATGAAAATACCGAGCCTGTAATAATTTCTCCTAATTCAGAACTGAGATGGAAAAGTATTGATATAAAAAAAGACACAGGCAAAATGGGCTTCAAATTTATTGACAATCATGAAACAGTAACAAAGGAAATTCAGCACTACATATCTTTAAAAATGCTTGGATCCTGATTACTGTCCCATTATTTTCAAAAGAAAAGGAAATGCCGCAAATGTTCCGATTGAACTTCCGATATTTGTAAAAACTACCACAAGAAGAATTCTTGTAAGGTTGTTTTTCCAGAACCCTTTAAAAGTTGTAATATCATTTGAAAGTTCGGAAAGATCCTTTACTTTCGGTTTCCTCAAAAGGGCTTCGGCAAGTCCTGAAACCCAGCCTGCTGCAACCATGGGATTAAGAGATGTGAACGGCGCCGCAATGGCTGCTGTAAGGATTGTCACAGGGTGGGCAAATGCAAGCAGGGCACCTGCTCCAGCCATTACGGCATTTAGCCCTATCCATACAAGAATCATTTCAGAGCCTGTTGATCTGCCTCCCATGAAAAATCCTGCACAAATAAGAAAAATAATTAAAGCCGGGATTCCCCATTTAAAAACTTTTAATAATTTACCCGGAGGAGGGGTTTCTTCAAGCGGTTCGATTTCTATTTCTTTATCCCAGTATTCTTTTATTCCGGGGACATGGCCTGCTCCAACAACTGCAACTATGTTTTCACCCGGAGAATTTTTAATTTTATGGCAGAGATATTTGTCTCTTTCAGTAATAAGAGCGTTTTTAAGTCTTGGATGACTTTTGCCTATTTCATCCAGAAGAGTTTCTAAGACATCAGTATTTTTGAGTCTTTCAATTTCTTCTTCAGATATTTCTTCATCTGAGCCTGCCGCAAAAATCAGCTGAGAAATTATTTTGATTTTTTCAAAAAAACCCATGCTTTTCCATGCACGTTTCAAGGTGATCTGAAGATCTCTGTCTGCAAGAACTGTTTTTGCCCCTGATTCTTCTGCGGCATCAATTGCGGCTATCATTTCCTGGCCAGGTCTTACTTCCATTTTATCAGCAATTTTTTTCTGGAAAGAGGACAGGATAAGGCTTGAAAGAAGAAGATAAACTTTTTTTTCCTTGATAACCTGAATTATATCAGTATTTTCAAATTTTTTCTGGTTTTTGATGGATTCAAATCTTGACTGGCAAAGTTCTACACAAACTGTGTCAGGTTTTATTTCTTTTATTGTTTTTTCAACTAGCTCAGCGCTTTTTTTTGAAACGTGAGCAGTGCCGATAATTGTATATTCTTTGCCGTTAAGTTCAAGTTTTGTGGTATGCTGAATTTCAGGTTCATTTGCTATGGGGTTTTCCATGTATAAATCCATATGCTTATCTGTTCATCCAAAGTTCAATGAAAAAATTTTCAACGCTCATATCTTCTTCAAGCTCACTTGAAATCTTTTTCAGTGTTTCTATAAGTTTGTTTGCTCTGTCAATTTTATCTATTAAAATATAAATTTTAATTGCCCTTAAAATGCAGTTTTTTGCCTTTTGTTTGTCACCTGTTTTAAGATAAAGGTTTGACAATGCTTCAAGATCTCCTGCTGTCTGACTTACATTGCCCTCTTTTTTGTCTTTTTCAAGTGCTTTTTCAAGGTCTGAGAGTGCTTTTTCAAAGTTTTGTTTTTCAATTTCCAAAAGCCCTGAAACGTAAAAATAAAAAGAGGTGTTTCCTTTTTCACTCAGATATTCAAAAGCTTTTTCAGGATTGTTTTTTTTAAGTTCAAGAAGTGCAAGAGCAGGTTTAAGTCTTTGATCTTTAGAATCTTTTTTTTCAGCGTCTTTTAAAAGTTTTTCTGCTTTGTCAAACTTTTCCTGCTCAATAAGCAATAGTGATTTTGTAATATAAAAAGATAAAAGTTCCAAAGGTCTTTTGGAAGCCTGGAAATAATTTTCAGCTTTTTTGAAAACAAGATCAGACTCTAAGGATCTGTTTTGGTTGAAAAGTGAAATTCCAAGTCCTGTAAGGCTTGAGCCGCAGCCTCTTAAATCATCTGAAAGAGAATAGTTTGTATAGGATTTAATAAAATTCATTCCTGCTTCATCATATTCTCCCTGTTTGAGAAGTTCGTTTCCTCTTACAAGGCGCTGATCTGCTTCTGACAAAATATCTGGAACTCCATTGGTTTGTTTTGAAGAGCATGAAAACACCAGGGGTAAAATGCAAAGTATTAAAATTGATTTTAAAAATTTTTTCTTCATTTATTTATTCCGCGCTGTTAATTTTTTTAATTTTTGTTCCAAAGCTGGAGCTTGGGAACCAGCAGATAATTAACAGATAAAAGATATCGTTTTAAAACTCTTTCTGAAACTCCTGCTTGGGAATGTAATTCAAATATCTGCAAGTGCAGAGCTAAAGATTTACAAATGATTCCCAAACTCAAGCTAAGGAAAAATTTTTACCCGTTAAAATTATTAATCTTAATAACAATTTTAAAGAAATTGGGCAAATTTAAAAAAAATTATCATTGAGTTCAAAAAAGTTTACTCTTCAATTTTGTATTCCTTGATTTTTTTGTGAAGAGTTTTTCTTGTTATTCCAAGTTCTCTTGCAGCGGCACTCTTGTTGTTATCAAGAGATTTAAGGGTCTGAATTATTGCCTTTTTTTCTATTTCCTTCAAAGGTTCAACCCTGAATTCATCAGAAACAGTAATGTTTTCCCTCTCTTTAAAGTATTCTTCTCCTGTAACAATGTCGCTTTTTTCAATATAATCGGATCTGGCAAGGATTACTGCTCTTTCCACAGAGTTTGCAAGTTCTCTTATATTGCCGGGCCATGAATATCTGACAAGCTTTGCCATTGCATCAGGAGAAAATCCTGAAATTTCCTTTCTGTTTTTTTTGGCTGATGTTTCAAGAAAAAAATTGGCAAGCAGGGGAATGTCTCCTTCCCTTTCTCTCAACGGAGGAAGATTGATATTGACAACATTAAGCCTGTAAAACAGATCTTCCCTGAATTTATTTTCTTCAACCTGTGATGAAAGGTTTTCATTTGTTGCCGCAACAACTCTTACATCCAGTGGAATTTCCTTTTCACCTCCTACACGGACAACCTTTTTGTCTTCAAGAACTCTTAAGAGCTTTGTCTGCATGTTCATGGGCATTGTTCCGATTTCATCCAGGAAAATTGTCCCGTGCTGAGCCTGAACAAACTTTCCTTCCTTGAGTCTTAGAGCACCTGTAAAAGCACCCTTTTCATGTCCGAAAAGTTCTGATTCAATAAGCGTTTCTGTTATAGCTCCACAGTTGACCCTTATAAACGGTCCGTTTTTTCTGTGGCTGTTGTAATGGATTGCACCGGCTGCAAGCTCTTTTCCGGTTCCAGATTCCCCTGTAATAAGAATTGTTGCCTCTGTTGGAGCAGAGTTTTTGATTATCTGAAGAACTTCTTTGATAGCACTGCTTTTCCCGATAATTTTATTTCTGTTGAATATTTCACCCAGGTTCTCCTTTAGAGCTGTATTTTCCTTTTTAAGGCTTATATGCTCCATGGCTCTTGTCATGGTTATTTTCAGCTTGTCAAAGTCAAGTGGCTTTGTGAGATAATCGTAAGCGCCTTTTTTCATTGCGCTTACCGCTGTGTCTATTGAAGCGTAGGCGGTCATTATCAATACCGGAATTGAAGGGTTTATTTCCTGTATTTTCCCAAGGGCTTCAATACCAGACATTTTGATCATTTTTATATCCATAAGTATAAGATCAAAGGCTGACTGTTTAACTCTTTCAACTGCAATGTCTCCGTCTTCAACCCCTTCAGCTTTGTATCCCCAGCCGTTTATGAGTGTCAGAAGCATTGTTCTGTGTGAATTGTCGTCGTCAACTATTAGAATCAGGGGCTTTTCCATGATTATCCTTCCTCCGGGAATTCAATATAGAATGTTGTACTGGAATTATTTGATGATTCTGCGTAAATTTTGCCGTTATGTGCCTGTATTATATTTCTGGAAATTGCAAGGCCGATTCCTGTTCCTGTGGATTTTGTCGTAAAATAGGGGTCAAAAATATGAGGCATTGCTTCTTCAGGAATTCCCGGGCCTGTATCAGTAAATTTTATAAGAGGTCTTCCTTCTTCATTTTTCAGCTCAATATTAATTTCTCCGCTGCCGGTCAAAGCCTCCAAAGAATTATATAAAATATTTAAAAAAACCTGCTTGATTTTATCCCTGTCAATATTGACTGTGATTCCATCTTCAAAAAATTTTTTTATAGAAATATTTTTTTCTTCAGCTTCACGCTCGATCAAACGAATAGTTTCATTCAGCAGAGAAGAAATTTCAACTTTTTCCCTTATGAGATTTACAGGCCTTGCAAAATCGAGAAGCTGTCCCACAACTTTGTCAAGGCGTTCAACTTCATTTATTATGAGGTTGGAAATCTGAATGCTTTGAGAGAAGTTCTCTGGGTTTTCCTTGATACAGGTGGAAAAACCTTTTATTGAACTTAAGGGGTTTCTTATTTCATGGGCAACGCCTGCTGCAAGCTTGCCTACGGTTGCAAGCCTTTCGTTCAATGCAATTTCTTTTTTCAGTGCATTTTTTTCTGTCTCATCTTTGATGAGGATAAGAAAGCCGGGTTTTTCATCAGCGCCTGCATTGATGTAAGAAATATTGATATCGAGGTGCTTTTTTGATTTTGGCTGATTTATGGTAATTTCAAGCTCTTTTGTTTTTTCATGAAGATTTGCCTGAAAATTTGTTTCATTTTTGAGCTTTTCAGTGAATTTTTCAATCTTTTCCTGTGTTTCAAATATTTCAACAGCTGCGTTATTGAATGATAATACATCACCTTCAACATTGGTTGTTATAAATCCTGCAGGCATTGCATCTATTACAGCTCCTGTGAATTTCTTCGCTCTTCCAAGTGAAATTTTTGCAGATCTGTAATTCTGAATAAAAAAAAGAAGAAAAATACCTGCACAGGAAAGAGAAAAGAGCATGATTCCTGTGTAAATTGTTTCTTCATTGCTTGTAAGGTTTGACTGGTAGACCATGTCCATGTCAAGGGCAAGAAAAATTGAAAGATCTTTGGGGTTGTACTGTAAAATTTCATTGTTTCTGTAAAAAAATCTTATCACGGGGCCTTTTGGTTTTTCCATTCCAAGATTGTGCATTCTGTTCATACGTTCCTGATGTCTTTTCATTGAGTCGGGATCTTTTGGTTCGTGCGTATCAGGAAGAAAGGATGGCGAGAGTCTTCTGAAAAGGAGAAGTGTTTCCGATTCCGGTTTTACAATGAGCTCCCATGAAAAATTTTTGTCAGCCTTTTTTTCACCGGCAATTTTTTCAAGCTCATTGTAGTCAGTGTCTGCAACATTGCTTCTTGCAAGGATTTTGCCTTCCGGAGATGAAATAAATATATATTTAACAGCATTGAGTCTTGATGTTTCTATGAGAAGCTTCTGAATCCAGAATTTCCTTCTGTAATCACCGCTTGATATTTCTCTTGAGGCTGCTTCAAATGAATCAATAATTGCTTCGCCTCTGTTTATCATTATTTTTCTTAAGTGATCTTTTTTGTTGTTAAGGTCCCTGTAGGTTACATAGGTAAAAACTGCACCTAAAATTGCAATCATTCCTGCAATGACTGAAAGTGATATTCTCTTTTCCAAAATTCAACCTTAAAAGTGTATATTAATTACACGCTGTATAAATATTACACAGTGTGCGGCATGAAAAACATTATATTTAAACTGTCCATGAATATTATGCAATTTTATTGCCATATTTTTTTAATCAGAAAAATCTGCCGGATCCGAAACATAAAAGATCTGAAAGTTCAGAACAGGACCGATCTTTTATTACGTCCTGTTCTGAGGATAAGCTATCCTTTGGTAAGAGCATTCATTTTTGCAGCCTGTTCCTTGATTGCTTCTGCATTTTTGTCAAGTTTTTCGCTTCCAAGGCCAAGTTCTTCGAGTGATTTTGTTATCTCGCCCAGTTCATTGTTGATATTAGAAATTGTATCGGAATTTTCCTGAACTTTGGAGTTTACCTCCTGCATTCCCCTTGAGGCAAGGTCTGTATTTTCGGAAATTTCCCTGGCAGTTGCAGACTGCTCTTCTACAGCTGCGGCAATTGTAGAAACCATTTCATTTGATTCGGTCACTACTTTAAGGACAGCCTCTATAGATTCTGTTGTAAGCTTTGTCGATTTCTGCATCTGTTCAATTGTTTCATTTATTCTGTCTGTAGATTCAGCAGACTGTGATGCGAGCTCCTTGATTTCGTTTGCTACAACAGCAAAACCTTTTCCGGCTTCTCCTGCTCTTGCAGCTTCAATTGTGGCATTCAGCGCAAGAAGATTTGTCTGATCCGCAATTGAGGAAATCATTTCTGTTATTTCTCCTATTGCATTGGCTCCTTTTTGAAGATCTGAAAGGTTTTTTGCAGCTGTTTCAACTTTTTCAGCCGCACTTGCAGTTGTTTCACTTGCTGACTGGGTGTTTTTTGAAATATCGCTGACTGTTGCAGTCATCTGCTCCATGGCAGCTGCAATGGCATTTATATTCGATGTGGTTTCATCCATTTTTTTTGATGCAAAAACAATATTTTTGCTCATGTTTTCAGACTGTATGTTTATCTGGGAAGCTTTTTGAGAAAGAAAATTTATTGAACCGCTTATTTCATGGGATAATCCTGCAAGTTCGGCTGACGATTTTTCAAGGTTGTCTGAGCGTCTTTTAAGATTCTCAAATATTTTTTTCAGTTTTTCTCCCTGTTTTTTTATCTGATCCTGCTGGGCTACTCCAAGCCAGTACCAGGTAGTGTTTTTTTTGGTAACCGAAAGAAGAATTACAAAAAATAAAAGAAAAAGAGCCGAAAGAGAGTAGGTTACCCTTTCTGCCTGAAGAATACCCCAAACAACAACCGGAAGCATAACAATAGCCTTGAACCCTAGGGCAACTGAAAATCTCGGTGACATTGAAGATGTTGCTCCTGCGGCCATTCCTCCAGCAAGAAGCAGGAATAAAAGTGCGTATTCACTTAATCCGAAAACAATGAGTGAAAGCATAATAAATATTGAAATTGAAGCTGCCCCCAGATAAATCTGGAACAGAAAAAGCCCGTACCAGAATTTTGGATTTTCATCGTATTTTACCGGTGTTTTTATTGCGGAGTATATTTTTATGATAATCATTACAAGAAATAGAATTCCAACTGCAATTGTTGCTTTTGGTGCTTTTGAGTAAATAGGCGAAAGAAGCACAAGGATAACATAGTCAAGGATATATGCTGCTGTAGTTCCTTTTGACCTGTTTGAAAGCTCAATTACAGTTTCTTTTTCATACAGGCTTTTAAGTTCTGCATTAATTGAACTTGAAGTTTGTGAAACGGTTTTTTCCATTTAAAACCCCCGTTTTAATTATTATTTCCAGCATTTGAATATTGTCAGATTTAAGCTTTAAAATCAAGGAATAGATGAGATTTCAAGGGAGTTGTAAATTGAATCGGAGTGAGAATCAATATTTATATTTGTGAGAGAATGTTTTTTTGTCAAAAGATTGATTAAAATATTTGAATGTTTGATCTGACAGAGGTTTTATCAGAAAAATCTGCAGGTTTAATTAATCTGTAATATCTGTACATATTTAAAGGTCTTCAGGCGAAAAACATAAAACATCATCAATTGTATCCTTATTCATCAGAACCATTAACAGCCTGTCTATTCCAAGTGCATTTCCTGAAGCTTCTGGCATTTTGCCAAGATCTTCAAGAAATTTCTGCGGGAGCTGTGAAACCTTGAGCTGCCTTGATTTTCTGTAGTTTATTGAATCGAGAAATCTGTTTTTCTGTTCCTCCGGGTCTGTAAGTTCAGTATAGCAGTTGCAGATTTCAATTCCTGAAATAAAAAGCTCAAAGCGCTGGCAGAAATTTATGTTATTTTCGCAGAGTTTTGAAAGTGATGCCTGTGATGCAGGGAAATCATATAAAAAAACCGGTTTTCCAAATCCCAGCCTTGGACAAATTTCTATTCCGAAAATCTCGTCGAAATTATTAAGAACCTCTTCAAATGAAAAGCTGGTATATTTTTTTACAGCATCATATACACTCAATCTTTCAAATGGCTGATCCAGAGATGTCTCTTTGCCCCCCCTTAATACTTTTCGCGCGTTAAAAACTGAGGCAAGCTTTGTTATAAGATCTTCAGTTTCCTTCATCAAATCAAGATAGTTTCTGCCGGCATGATACCATTCAAGCATGGTCATTTCCGGTATATGAAGTCTTCCTCTTTCATTTTTTCTGAAAGTCTTGCAGAGCTGGAATATTTTTTTATGTCCCCTCGAAAGAAGTCTTTTCTTGCTTATTTCAGGTGATGCCTGCAGAATATAGTCTTCTGACAGAATAGGCTCAATATGTTGTA
>JBFWJK010000078.1:0-14228 GCA_050253255.1 Desulfobacteraceae bacterium
ATGGCCGTGTTTGCAGATGTCCATTCAATTACCTGTTCTACACTTACATTTTCATGGTTTTTATTTTTAAGAGAATGAAAAGTTGGCATGAGTATCAGGTCATAATTCTTGGCATTTGAAACAATATTTTTCCATTGAGCAAATGATGATGCTGTTTTGTATTCTGCTGTGAGATTTGAGACCTCAACTGATTTTTTTTTCTGAAAAACAATTTCTATTATAGACCGGGTAGTGGGGCTTGAATCCATAAGAACAAGAGCTCTTTCAGCATGAGGGATAATTTGGGACAGAAATCTGAGCCATGGGATTACCGGGGTTCTTTCTAAAACACCTGTCATATTTTCAGGGAGCTGATGAGATGGAAAATAAATTCTCGGGTTGTTGTTGATTCCAAAATAAACTACTGGCACTGTAGAGCCGGAAAATTTTTTGCCGAGGTAACTTAATGCGTTATCGTCTCCTGTCATGACAAGAACAGGTTTGATTTCAAGATATTTTTCCCATGCCTCTTGAGCTTTTTTTTTAAAGTCTTCCTCTGGTATTCTTTTTGTATCCATATAAAAAGAGGTTATTTCATATTTTGAACCAATAATTTCATTTATTCCTTTTTCGCATTGGGCAGTCCATGCAAGACCAGGATGATAGCTTTGAATTATCAGGATTTTATCTTTTGCAGCTGAACTTGAACAGAAAACAAGAACTGCCATGAGGGTTATAAAGGCTTTTTTCATTTCCGGACCTTTCAAAGGAGTTTTTGACCTGATTCTTAATGCTTTAAGGATTTTAGATGATGAAAATCTGAAAAGATATTAAACATTATATAGAATCAGAAAATTTTTTCTATGAAATTATATCAGCAGAATAAAAATAAAAATTGAGGTAAAAAAGGAGAGCATTTTAAAAATAATAGCTTGTATTTAAAGCGCAGGGCTTTTGTTATCCATTTTCAATAAGGTTTTGGAAAGTTTTTACAATTTCAGGGTCAAAATGAGACCCTGATTTTTCTTTTATGAACTCAATAACTTTTTCACGTTCCCATCCCTGCCTGTAAGGCCGGTCAGATATGAGGGCGTCATATACGTCAGCAACTGCCATAATACGGGCTTCAAGAACTATTTCGTCTCCTTTTAGTCCTTCTGGATAACCCTTCCCGTCATATTGTTCGTGGTGCTGACTGACTATTGGAATTATTTCCTTATATACTTTCAATGGTTCAAGTATACGTGCACCAGTTACAGGGTGCTTCTTTACAATATTGTATTCTTCGTCTGTGAGTTTACCTTTTTTGTCAAGAATTGATGTGGATATTCCGACTTTTCCAATATCATGGAGAAGTGCGGCTCTTGTGAGATTGTCAACCCTGTGTCTGTCAAGATTAAGTATTTTTCCAAGTTTTTGGCACATTTCACTGACACGTTCCGAATGGCCTGCTGTCCATGGAGAGTTTGTATCAACAGTTCTTGCAAGTGCTCTTAATGTACCTTCATTCATCTGGTCCAGTTCTCTGACAAGATTTGAATTTGCAAGAGCAACAGCCATCTGATCCGCAAGCTGGACTGCATTTTCAATGTCTTTTGTTATTTCATCGTTATCTTCTGTGTATTCAAGGTTTATAGTTGCTTCAATCTTGTTGTTTATAAAAACAGGGATGATTATAAGTTTGCCTGAAAGGGAATTAAGCGGTTTGAAGTTAAAATGTGAGCCTTTTTTATTTTCTGTAGAAATAAATCTTTTGTTTTTTAAGTTTGAATATATTTTGTTTTCATCAAAAGAAACTGTTTGTGAACTCAGTCCGGCTTCTTCTTTGTCTGACAGAAAGTAAAGGCGTGCTTTTTTTCTGGAGTCGTGCTCAGCAATACAGATATTTGCATTGCTGCATGACAAAAGCTCGTCCAGACCGCTGAGCATTTTGATGATAATTATTTCAGGTTCAAGTGATGAAAGAATTGCCCGGTCTATTTCCGAGTTTGTAAGTATTGTCTTGAACTGCCTTTCAAGCTGGGCTGTCATATTATTGAAAGCCTTTGCAACTTCTTCAAATTCATCACGGCTTTCCACGTTGATTCTTGTTTTGAGATTGTTCTGTAAAATTTGACTTATTCCGGATTTAAGCTTTTCAAGAGGGTCAAGAATAAGTCTTATGTTAACCATGCTGAAAAAAGTAACAATGAGAAATGAAAGGAGAATGCTAAGCAAAAAAATTTCCTGGAAAAAATTTACAGAGGAAAAAAGATAGCTTTTGTCCCTGCTTAAAATTATTGTCCATGAACCGGAGTTGAACCTTGACTGCATAAAAATATCCCAGTATCTGGCAATGTATTTATTTTCTGTACCATCCCATTCAAACTGGCGGCTTAAATTCTTTTGTGAATTTGAAGGCATATTTTTAATACAATTTTCGGGATTTTTTACAGAACTTACAATTATAGTTTTTTCCTCATCCATAACTATAAGCTGTGATCTTGGAGGCAGGATTGTTTCTGAATCTATTTTCCATAAAAAAGCTGAATTTATTTCTCCTATTATATATTCATGAGGTGCTTTATCGTTGAAAAGAGTCAATACAATAAATAAACGGGAGAAATTTGTTTTATCACTGCTTGTTAAAACGGATATTTTTTCTGAAGGTTCAAGTGTTTGAATCAGTTTATCAGGGAGTGATTTGATTTTTTTGGTTTTGAGAAGACTTTTTATGCTTTCGTTTCTGTCTTTAAAAAAAAGGTTCACAAACATTACGTCAAGATCTTCCAGGCCAGTGAAATTTTTTTCCGGAAAACTGCCGGGCATTGCTTCAATTCTCTTGAGTTCACCCGATAAAATTATCATACGCTCATAAACAGCCATCCCAAGAGCTTTGCTTAAAAGCTGAAGATTTTCTGTGCTTTGTTCATGGAGCTGTTTTTTTACATGAATGAAAGTTACAGCTGCACTCGAAACAAGAGGCAGAAGAGCACATACACAAAAAATTGTGAAAAGTCTTCTGCCAAGTTTGGAATTCAGAAATTTACCTTCGATTTTCATTCAAAAACCCTAATAATCTTTTACCAGACCGAAAAAACCGCCGTTGTTAGCTCTTACTATATCATCCTTACTGGCTTTTGCGGTAAAAGGTCCGACACTTTTGCCGTCTTTTCCGCAGCTGTAGAGATCAAAATCTGTATTTACCGGAACCATGAATTTGTTTTTGCGGAGATCCCCGGGTTTGGCACCTTTAACGGGCGTATATCTGAAAGGATTTCCCCAGACATCTTTAAGCCCTTTAAATCCTACAGAAGCAAGATCGGACGGGAATTCTTCATTAACAAGATTGTAATGTATAAGAGCTGATTCAATCGATTTAAGTTCTGTTATTGTTCTGACCACTTTTACATGGTCAACATAATTAATCATTGACGGAACAGCTATTGCCGACATTATTCCAATAATAGCCACAGCCATCATGAGTTCTATCAATGTAAAACCGGTCCGGCATGTGAAATGTATCTGTTTTTTTAAAAACATAAAAAAATAAAACCTGTATAATATTGCAACAGTATATACTAAATCAGAAATGTTGATTTAGCTCAAGTTATTAAAATCGTCACTTTTTTTTTGAATCTTGAGAAAATAATATGGTTTTAAATTTTGTGCTGTATGCATTTCAGGCGTTAAAAAAAAGAGACAACAAAAGGCACTGCAAAAAATAAACGTGCCTTTTGTTTGAAAAAATTTTATCCGTGGAGGTTAATCCCTGAAAGCTTGAGACCTGCTTCCATGATGACCTCTGAAAGAGTGGGGTGTGCGTGAACTGAATTTGCAAGATCTTCACATGACAGATTGTTCTGTACCATAAGAGCCGATTCTCCGCATAAATCGGATGCATTCGGGCCTATTATATGAACTCCAAGGACTTTTCCGGTGCTTTTGTCCGCAACGATTATTGCCTCTCCTGAAATTTCTCCAATTGCATGAGCTTTTCCAGATGTTCTGAAAAGAACCTTTTCTGTTATAGTCTCAAACCCTTTATCTTTTGCAGTTTCTTCTGTTTCACCAATAAATCCTATTTCAGGAGATGTGAAAACAGCGGAGGGAATCTTTGAATAATCAAGCTTTGTAAAACTGCTGCCTGAAATTTTTTCGGCACAGATTCTTCCTTCAAAGTATGCGGTATGTGCAAGCATGGAAAAATCAGGGCCTAAAATATCTCCGATTGCATAAATATTTTTACAGCTTGTTTCATAGTTTTCATCAACAATAATGTATCCTGATTCATCGGTTTTTATGCCGGCATTTTCAAGCCCAAGTTCAGATGAAAGAGGTACTCTTCCGGTGCATACCGCAATTTTTTGGCATATGATTTCATTTGCTTTTGTTTTTTCATCTGCAGGAATTGTTTCAATTACAAAACCCTGATTTTCCTTTGATTTTATTTTTGCAAAGGACTTTGTAAAAACCTTGATTTTTTTCTTTTTAAATTCCCTTTCAAGGTTTTTTGAAACATCCTTGTGAAGATTTTTTATAGGAAGGAGTCTTTCTTCGGCTTCAATTATAAAAACTTTTGATCCAAGGGAAGAAAGTATAGACCCAAATTCACAGCCGATTATTCCTCCGCCGACAATTGCAATCGATTCGGGAATATAATTAAGGTCAAGAAGATCATCGCTTGATAAAATATTTTCATGGTCAAATTCAAAACCTTTAAGCTCTCGTGTTTTTGTGCCGGCTGCAATTATGAGCTTATCAAAATCAATCTCTTTTTCTTCACCTTCATTAGTTTTTACAGTTACCGAATTTTTTCCGGAAATTTTTGCAGTTCCGCTTACAATATCGATATTGCTGTGCTTTAAAAGAGATTCGATTCCTTTTTTTTGAATGTCTATTATTTTTTTCTTTTTAATCTGAAGCTTATTCATGTTAAAATTCGGAGTATCATTCAATTCAATGCCAAAGTCATCAAAATGATTTATTTTTTCAAACAGTTCCGAGCTTGACTTGAAAATTTTCGAGGGGATGCACCCATAGTTCAGACATGTCCCCCCAAGAGCTTCTTTTTCAATAACTGTAACTTTATTTCCGAACTGACTGGCTCTTATTGCGGCTATATATCCACCCGGGCCTCCGCCTATCACTAATATTTGTGACATTTTTTCTTCCTGAAATTTTTTGTTATTAATAAAAACTAAATTTTTTTAAAAAATAATTGATAATTTCATAAAAATTTGAAATATGATTGGATAATTTATGCTATATTGAATTTTATGTAAATATTTTTTGATATCATTTATAAAAAGCGAAGAAAAAAATATGAAACTTGATGAAATTAATATCGAAATCTTAAGACTTTTAAGAAATGGAAGAGAATCATTTTCCACAATCGCAGAAAATCTGGGGCTTACGGAAAATACTGTAAGATCAAGGGTTAAGAAACTTGAGTCCGAGGGGATTCTGAGTTTTCAGGGCGTTGTGGATGCAGAGCAGATTCCAAGACATCAGATAATGATCATTGGTGTAAAACTTGTATCTCCCGACCTTTTTAAAAAAGGAAAGGAGTTTGCCTCTTTAAAAGGGGTGTCAAAGGTGAGTGTTGTAACAGGCAGATATGATCTGATTATCGAGGTTCTTTTCAATGAAGAATTCGGCCTGCCTGAATTTTATACAGGAGAAGTTGTAAAAATTGAGGGTATTTCCTCCATGGAAACCTTTGTTGTTTATAAGGGGTTTAATCACGTAGTCCCCTACGTTCTTTAAAGGAGAGGTTATGGTTAAAAAAACCAGATTAAACAGCCGTCACCATGAAATGGGTGCAAATATGGCTGAATTCGGCGGTTATGAAATGCCTTTGTGGTACAAGACAGGGGCAAAAGACGAACATCTTGCTGTTTTAAGGGCGGCAGGTATTTTTGATACTTCTCACATGGCTTTTGTTGAACTGAGGGGAGGCGATGCACTTGCTCTTCTTCAAAAGACATTTTCAAAGGATTTGAATGCCTGCATAGGCCCCAATAAGCTTCCCATTGCAGATAAACGCTGTGTTTACGGAGTTTTTCTAAATGAAGAAGGCCATGTAATTGATGATGCAATTGTTTATAAATTTGCAGATGACAATTACTCTATAGTTGTAAATGCAGGGATGGGAAAAGACATTGCAGATCATCTTGAAAATTATAAAGGCGGTCTGGATGTAAAAATTACAGATTACACTGACAATCTTGGAAAATTTGATGTTCAGGGCCCTTTGTCAGGGATAATTGTAAAATCTGTAATAAATAATCCAAAGGAAGTTTTTGATGTTTTTCCTTATTTTTCCCACAAGGGGCATTTTGATAAATCTCTTGTAAATTCAGCTGAAGTAACCTTGAAAAACAGCAATATTCCAATTCTTCTTTCAAGAACAGGATATACAGGTGAATTTGGTTTTGAAATTTTTGTAGACCCGGAATTTTTTGAAGAAGTATGGGATCTTTTTATTGAAGCAGGAAGAATCTATGAACTTACTCCATGCGGACTTGCTTCAAGAGACTCTCTTCGTGCCGGAGCATGCCTTCCACTTTCACATCAGGATATAGGACACTGGCCCTATCTTAATCATCCATGGGAGTTTACCCTTCCTTTTACAGAAGATAAAAAAGGTTTTGCAAAGGAATTTGTGGGAAGCAGTGCTCTATTAAATTCTGACTACAATTATCATACCTATGCTTTTGCAGGTTCTGATTTAAGAAAAGTAAATGCAGATGAAGCTGTTGTTGTTGATGAAAACGACAATGAAATCGGAAAGGTTTTAACCTGTGCAACTGATGTTGGAGCTGACTGGGCTGATGGAAAAATATTTTCCATTTCAAGTCCTCCAGATTCAGGCAAACCATCAGATTTCAGGCCAAAGGGAATAAGATGCGGTTTTGTCTGTGTTGACAGAAAACTTAATATTGGTGACAAGGTTTATCTTAAGGCCAAAAAAAGAAAACTCGATGCAGTTATTGTAAATGATGTAAGACCCCATAGAACAGCCAGAAAAAAAATTACTTCCATGCCGTAAAGGAGATATAAAATGAAAGAAATAAATGAACTTAATCTGCCTGAAAATCTTTTGTATACAGATCAGCACGAGTGGGCTGAAAAAGGCGAAGTTGTAAAAGTAGGAGTTACTGATTATGCCCAGGATCAGCTTGGGGATATTGTTTTTGTTGAGCTTCCTGAAGTCGGGGATTCTCTTGAAAAGGGTGATGAATGTGCAACCCTTGAATCTGTAAAAGCTGTTTCTGAAATGTATTGTCCGGTTTCCGGAGAAGTTGTTGAAATAAATGAAGCTCTTGAAGATGAACCAGGACTTATAAACGAAGATCCATATGAAAAAGGGTGGATGTTCAAGGTAAAGGTTACATCAGCAGACGGCCTTATGGACAAAGCCGCATATCTTGAAATGCTTAAAGGAGCTTAAAAAATGCATTACATCCCACATACAAAAGAGGATGTTGAAAAAATGCTTGCTTCCATTGGAGTGAAAACTGAAGATGAGGTTTTTGCTGGGATTCCTTCTTCGCTTAGAAGAAAATCTCCCTTAAATCTTCATGAACCCATGAGCGAGTGGAAAATAATTGACAGACTGAAAAGTATTTCCTCTGAAATGACTCCTTCGTCTGAAAAAACAGTTTTCATGGGTGCGGGAAGCTATTTGCACAACATTCCGTCAGTTGTTCCATACCTTGTTTCAAGGTCGGAATTTACAACTGCATATACACCATATCAGCCTGAAGTAAGTCAGGGAACTCTGCAGGCAATTTATGAATACCAGACTTTTACTGCAAATCTTTTTGGAATGGATATTGCCAATGCCTCCATGTATGACGGGGCAACGGCTCTTGCTGAAGCGCTTTTAATGTCACTTCGAATAAAGAAAAAAACATCTAAGGTTGCAGTTTCAAAGGCTGTAAATCCATATTATTTAAAAGTTGTTGAAGCATATTTTGAGCCTACAGAATTTGAACTTGTATATATTCCCTTTGATGAAAACGGAAAAACAGATATTTCAAAAATTGA
The DNA here is from genome assembly GCA_050253255.1 of Desulfobacteraceae bacterium. GTDB lineage: Bacteria > Desulfobacterota > Desulfobacteria > Desulfobacterales > JACKCP01 > JACKCP01. The sequence continues at coordinate 8,014 of JBFWJK010000078.1, forward strand.
AAATACAGATGATATTGCAGCCTTTGCAGTTCAGTCTCCTAATTTCTTTGGAATAATTGAAGAAAATGAGAATATTTCCAAAGCCTGTGAAGACAAAGGGTGTCTTTTTGTTTCATGTTTCAGTGAACCTTTTGCATTCGGCCTTTACAAACCTGCAGGACTTTACGGTGCAGACATTGTGTGCGGTGAAGGCCAGAGCATGGGAATTCCCCAGTCCTTTGGCGGCCCCGGTCTTGGAATGTTTTGCGCAAAGGAAAAATACATGCGTCAGATGCCGGGACGACTTTGCGGACAGACCCTGGACAAAGACGGAAAAAGAGGATTTGTTCTTACAATTTCCACAAGGGAACAGCATATAAGAAGAGAAAAGGCAACTTCAAACATCTGCTCGAACCAGGGACTTTGCGCTCTGACTTCTGCTATTTTCATGTCATGCCTTGGAAAAACAGGGCTTAAACAAATTGCAGAGATTAATTTCAATAATGCCTCATGGCTCAAGAAAAAACTTGTTGAACTTGGATTTGAAGAAAGATTTAAAGGTTCTTCAATTTTCAATGAGTTTGTATTGAAAGCTCCAAAGGGCTTTGAAAAAGTCTGGAAAAAATTAAGCGAAAAGGAAATTGTGTGCGGACTTCCCCTTGATAAATTTTATGAGGGATTTGAAAACAATTATCTTTTCTGCGTAACAGAAGCTTTTTCCAAGGAAAACATGGAAAATCTTCTTGAAAATATAAAAAAGGAGGTAAGCAATGATTAATGACAAGCTTACCGGTCTTGTGCTTGATGAGCCTTTGTTGTGGGAAAAGGGAAGCAGGGGAAGAATCGGAATTTCAATTCCTGAATCAGAAGTTGAAAAAGCAAAACCAGACAAAGACCTTGTCTGGGAAGGTCCTGATTTCCCTGAGCTTTCAGAAGTCGATGTTGTAAGACACTTTACAAGGCTTTCAACATGGAACTTTGGAGTTGATACAGGAATGTATCCCCTTGGTTCATGCACAATGAAATACAATCCAAAACTCAATGAAAAAACAGCTTCAATGGAAGGCTTTATAAGTTCCCATCCCCTTTTGCCTGATAATCTGTGTCAGGGTACTCTGAAACTTATGTATGAGCTTCAGGAGCTGTTATGTGAAATTACTGGCCTTGATGCATTTACTCTTCAGCCTGCTGCAGGAGCTCAGGGTGAGCTCTGCGGAATGCTTATATTTAATGCATTTCACAAGAAAAACGGCAAAAGGCGTAAAAAAATCATAATTCCAGACACTGCCCACGGAACAAATCCTGCCTCATGTGCATTGTGCGGATTTGAACCTGTGGGACTAATTTCAGGCTCTGACGGTATTCTGCATCCTGATGCTGTAAGAGAGATCATGGATGAAGATACAGCAGGAATAATGATTACAAACCCAAATACTCTTGGGCTTTTTGAGGAAAACATCAGGGAAATAGCTCAGGTTGTCCATGAAAAAGGCGGTCTTGTTTACTGTGACGGAGCAAACATGAATGCAATCATGGGTGCTGTGAGCATGAGAGAAATCGGGGTTGATGTAATTCATTTAAATCTTCACAAAACTTTTTCAACACCACACGGCGGCGGCGGTCCCGGAGCCGGTCCTGTAGGAGTTATAAAAGAGCTCGAAGAATTTCTTCCTGTTCCAAGGATTGAAAAAAACAGTGATAAATTTGTTCTGAATTCAGATTTTCCTTTATCAATTGGAAAACTCCATGCATTCCACGGAAACTATGGAGTGCTTATCAAGGCTTACACATACATCCTTTCCATGGGGAAAGATCTTTTTGACGTGAGCACAAAAGCTGTTTTAAATGCAAACTACATAAAGGAAAACCTAAAAGACGTGTTTCATCTTCCATATGACAGGCCATGCATGCATGAGTGTGTTTTTACAGATGAAAATTTTGAGGAATATAAGGTTTCCACTTTAGATATTGCAAAAAGACTTCTTGATTTCGGATTCCATCCTCCAACTATTTATTTCCCGCTTGTTGTTCACGGGGCAATAATGATTGAACCTACAGAATCTGAATCAAAAGAGGAAATAGACAGATTTATTGAAGTAATGAAACAGATTGCAAGGGAGGCAAAGGAAAATCCTGATATTTTGCACAATGCTCCGAAAAATCCCAAAGTCGGAAGACTTGATGAAACTCTTGCAGCAAGAAAACCAAAGCTTAAGGGCTGATGAATAAAAAAATTGTATTTTTGGACATGGGGAAGACTTTTTACAAGTCTTCCCTTTTGTTTCAGGAAAAACTTGTTGAAAAAAAAATAAACGATTCTTCTCTTAAAGATTTTCTTATTTTTACAGAGCATGAACCTGTAATTACCCTTGGAAAAAGGGGAGGAAAAGAGTTTATTTTAAGTGAAAAACCTTTTTTAAAGGAAAATAACGTAAGTATTGTTGAAACAACAAGGGGCGGACTTTCAACCTGCCACATGCCGGGTCAGGCTGTTTTTTATCCTGTGTTAAATCTTAAGGATTTAAATATGGGAGTAAAGGAATATTCCATTAAACTCATGGATGCAATTGAGGATTTTTTAAGGAAGTACAATGTCTGTTCTTCAAGAACTGAAAATTATCCTGGTGTATTTGTAAATAGTAAAAAAATTGCAAGTATTGGTCTTTCAGTAAGAAAAAATATCTGCTGGCACGGGTTGAGCATCAATATAAATAACGATCATTCTCTTTTTGACTGCGTGGTTGCATGCGGACTCAAGGATATATCCATGACAAGGCTTTGTGATGAAACAGATCTTGAGCTTTCCATGGATAAGATTAAAACAGATTTCCTTGATTCATTTGTTAAAATATTTGGATTTGAAATTTCGGCATCCGGCGAGAAGCTGCCGGATTGATTTATTTGCAATAAACTGGTTTTTTCTGGTGGTTTGCAATTATTGTCCGGAAATTTAATTTCTACATACAATCCCAAACTCCTGCTTGGGATTGTAACAATTTTAGGAGAAAAAATGTCTCTAACTCATTCAAGAAAAATGCTGAAAGAGCAGGGCATAAGGGTTTCAAAACCAAAATGGCTGAGAAAACCTCTTCCCTCAGGACCGGAATATGAAAAAATAAAGTCTCTTTTAAAAAAGGGTGGACTTCATACTGTATGTTCTCAGGCAAAATGTCCAAACCAGTTTGAGTGCTACTCAAAAGGAACTGCCACTTTTCTGATTCTTGGTGAAAAGTGCACAAGAAACTGCAAATTCTGTGCAATAGAGCAGTCTTTTAATGAGGCGGTGGACAAAGATGAACCTGAAAAAGTTGCTTATGCTGCAAAACAGATGGGGCTTAAATATGTTGTTGTAACTTCGGTTACAAGAGATGACCTTGAAGACGGGGGCGCATTTCTGTTTGCAGAAGTTATTCATGAACTTAAAAAAAATATTGAAAATGTTTTTGTTGAAGTTCTTATCCCGGATTTTAAAGGTAATGAAAAAGCTCTTGATACAGTATTAAATGCAAATCCCGATGTATTAAATCACAATGTTGAAACAGCAAAAAATCTCTATGAAAAAGCAAGACCAATGGCAGATTATGACCAGTCTTTAAAGGTTTTGTCATACTGCAAGAATAAAAGACCTGATATCTATGTCAAGTCGGGACTTATGGCAGGTCTTGGTGAGACAATGGAAGAGCTTTTAAATACAATAAAAGACATAAAAAAAACCGGAACCGATTTTATTACAATAGGACAGTATCTGCAGCCTTCTGCAAATCATCTTAAAGTTGAAAAATTTTATACTCCTGAAGAGTTTGAACAAATAGAAAAATTTTGTGAAAATCTTGGTTTTAAGGGAGCTGCCTGCGGGCCGTTTGTAAGAAGTTCCTACAAGGCTTTTGAGATGTTTGCTTCCGTCTGATCTGACCGGTTAGGATTTTTTAATGAAACAACCTTTTTTTAAGAGTCAGGTACACCAGAAATTTTCTGGTGTACCCGTATTAAAAGAATTGTAAAAATTTTATTTTTGATTCTCAGTCTACAATAAATTTTTCAACAATTTCATTGAGAGCTTCGGCCATTTTCTTTAAATCTGCAGCACGGTCTCTGACCTGACTGCTGTTTTCAGCTATTTCAGACGACGATGAACTGACTCCTGCAATGTCTTGAGAAATTGTCTGAGACACTTCTGAACTCTGGGCTACATTTTCATTTACTTCCTGAATTCCTGCGGAAAGCTGAACCACATTTTCAGATATTTCATTTGTAACTGCAGACTGCTCTTCTATGGCAGATGCAATAGACTCAACAATTTCTCTTGTTTCATCAATAATTTTTGTCACACCGCCGATAGATTCTGCGGTAAGTCCTGAAACACTCTGAATATTGTCGATCTGAGCCTTTATATCATTGGTTGCCTCAGCAGTCTGAGCTGCAAGGATCTTGATCTCATTTGCAACCACGGCAAAACCCTTGCCGGCTTCACCTGCTCTTGCAGATTCAATTGAAGCATTCAGGGCAAGGAGATTAACCTGCTGTGAAATATCAGTTATTGTTTCCACAACTTTTCCTACAGAATCTGCTGCATTTGTAAGCCGTTTCATTTCTTCTGAGGCATCTTTTGTTTTTGAAGAAGCTTCAGCTGATATTTTTCTTGCCTGCTCAGCATTTTGAGCAATCTCTCTTATTGTCGAATTCATCTGTTCTGCAGCTGAGGCTACAGCATTTGCATTGCTGGAAGACTGTTCCATGGAAGCTGCTATGCTGTTCATTCCTGTGCTGAGTTCTTCTGCTGCTGATGCGGCACTTTCGGCCCTCCGGGACATGGACCCGGCTCCGCTGCTCATTTCTTCAGATATGGCTGATAATTCATTTGAAGACTGATCTACATTCGAGGCTTCTCCAAACAGCTGCCTTATTATATTCTGGAGTTTTTCAAGAAAAACATTGAACCATTTTCCAAGCTCACCAAGTTCATCATTTGATTTGATTTCAATCCTTTTTGTAAGATCCCCGTCACCTTCGGCAATATCCGTAAAGCTCAGAATCATCGACTTAAGGGATCCTGTAATACCAAAAACAATGTAAAGGCATATTGCTGTGATTCCGAGAAAGAAAATTCCTGCTAAAGTAATAAGGGTTGTCACAAGCGAAGTTACTCTTTTATCAATCGATGCTTTCATTTCATTTTTATAGGCTTCAATATTATCTATGTACAGCCCTGTACCTATCCAGTAATCTGTGCCAGGAATCATTTCTGCATAGCTCAGTTTGGGAACCTCTCCGGCTCCCGGCTTAGGCCAGATATAAGTGACAAAACCTCCTCCGTCACCGGCCCTGTTCCTGAGTTCCCGCACAAGATATACTCCGTTTTTATCCTTCATGTCTGACAGATCGCTGCCCTGAAGTTTTTTATTAGGGGGGAGGGCAATGTTTGTAGTCCCCTGATACACAAAATAATATCCTGATTTGTCATCTTCGAAACGGATGTCATCAATAAGTCCGCGTATTACTTCAATCCTTTGATTCTCGTTTTTTAAGGTTTCAACAGCATGGCCCACTGCAACGGCTATGGTATGGGTGGCAACCTGAAGCTTTTGCTTCTGATCCTTTAGCATTACATTTTCTGTGGAAGAGATTGCCATATCCCTTATATGATTGCTGCTGTATACAGCAGCCCAGGCCATACCGAGAAACAGGATAAATACAAGACAGATAATAATGTACATTCTTTGTTTTACGCTTAAGCGGTTGAGCATGGATTCCTCCGTCAGGTGTGATAAAATTAAAGCTTTAGAATATCTTTTGGGATATAACAGCAGTATAATAAATATAAGTCTGATTTTATGATGTAAGCGCTGTTTACAAAAGAGGGCTTATTTATTCCACAGCTTAAAAAATTCGGGTTTTTATTGCTTTTGACAAAATTGATTTAATATTTGAATATATTATTTTTTATAAAAATTTAAAGATATAATATTTGATGCATTGCAAATGCTTTTTTACGAAATATTACAAGTAATTTAAGAAAAGATTGCAGATCAGGGTTTAAGGCTGTTTTATTGACTCAGAAAGCCTGATAAAGCAGTAAATAAAATTTAAGAAACAGCTTGGAAAAACAGGAAATTAATCTAATGATAAAACTTTATCTTGATCTTTCAAAACACTGCATAAAAACTGAAATGAAAAAGCATTATGAAAAAAAACTTTCACTTTGTCTCAAAAACAAAGCTGAAAGAGAAACAGAAGAT
>JBFWJK010000079.1:0-14223 GCA_050253255.1 Desulfobacteraceae bacterium
CTCAATGGAGGATATTCCTTTTATGATGCAGCGGCAGATGACTCGGTACTGGTATCAAGACTTTTGATTGAAGCCCTGAAAAAAGAAAATACTTTCTTTGAAAACTACTGCGAAATCTTAAGTATTAAAGACCACAGAGGAGTAAAAATTGTAACCGGAAAAACCGAGGCAGGTGAAATAAAGACCTTTAAATCAAAAATAGTAATCAATTCAACAGGAGTCAGTGCATCAAAATTATCCCCCCTTCCCCAAAAAGATGCTTTTATAAGACCTTTAAAAGGAAGCCATCTTACAATTAAAAACAGATTCAACCTTGATTTTGCATTGTCATTCATGCACCCGGAAGATAAACGGCCGGTATTTTTCATACCCTGGGAAGGTGCTCTTATTATCGGTACTACTGATCTTGATGCAAAATCATTCAAAGATCTCAAAATAAGCCCGAAAGAAGCTGAATACCTGATTAAAGGCGCCAATTATATTTTAGGTGAGAACAAAATCTCATACAAGGATGTTATATCCACTTTTTCCGGAATAAGACCTGTAATAAGCACAAGGAAAAGCCAGAAAGATCCTTCAAAGGAATCAAGGGAACATCTGGTATGGGAAAAAAACAAAATAATTTCAGTAACAGGCGGAAAACTTACAACCTTTAGAAAACTTGCCTGGGACACAATCAGTCATATAGAAAAACATTTTAAAAACCTTAAAGTCAAAGACAAAAAAGAACCTGTGTTTGACTCTTTTTTAAATTATTCATCCAAAGAGGAGTCAAGACTTTTTGGAAGATATTCCTGCAATGCAGATATAAAAGACTGCCCGAAAAATTCTCTTTTTAATAAGTTTGAAGAAACACCTGTTACTTTTGCTGAAATTTACGCGGCATCAAAAGACAAAACAGTCAGACATCTAGACGATCTTCTTTTCAGAAGAACAAGACTTGGACTTGTACTGAAAAATGCAGGGATTGACCATATGGACGAAATTAAAAAAATTTCTTCCGACAACCTTTGCTGGGACAGTGACAAATGGGATTTTGAAATAGACAGGTATTTATCAATATATAAAAAATATTTTTCACCCGAAATTTATTAAACGGAGAATCAAATGGACCCGCTTATTTTATCAATAGACTGCGGCACTCAGAGTTTGAGGGTGCATATATTTGACTTGAAAGGGAATCTTCTCGCCACAAAAAAGACAGAATATGAACCCTATTTCAGCAAAAATCCCGGCTGGGCAGAACAAAACCCCGATATTTTCTGGGAAAGCACAGTAAAAGGAATAAGATCGCTGAATGAAAAACACCCTGATCTTCTTAAAAGAGTATCAGGAATAGGAGTTACGGCACAACGAGATACAATGATCTGCTGTGATAAGGAAGGGAACCCTTTAAGACCTGCCATTACCTGGCTTGATCAGAGAAAAGCCTCTCCTGTTTTCAGGCCAAACTTTTTTCTCAGAGCAGGAGCAAAAGCTCTTGGAATGCTTGAAACACTTTACAAGGTCCAGTCGGAAGGCAAATGCAACTGGATAATGCAAAACGAAAAGGAAATCTGGAACAAGACATATAAATATTTACAGGTTTCAGGTTTTTTAAACCATAAACTGACAGGTGAGTTCAAAGACTCAAAAGCATCTCAGATAGGCCATATACCCTTTAACTATAAAAAAATGGACTGGGCATCAGGATTTGAGCTTCCTTCCATTCTGTTCCCAATAGATAAGTCCAAACTCCCTGAAGTAGTGGAACCAGGAGACATTATAGGCAAACTGAGCTCAAAAGCTTCTGTTGAAACAGGTCTTGAAAAGGGAATTCATGTCATTGCCTGCGGTTCAGACAAAGGCTGTGAAACCATTGGAATGGGAGTTTATTCACCTGAAAGTGCATCTTTAAGTTTTGGAACAACAGCAACTGTTCAGACAACATCAGAAAAGTATTTTGAACCGATAAAATTTATGCCCCCCTATCCTGCACCCTACCCGGGGTATTACAATCCTGAAGTTGAAATATTCAGAGGGTACTGGATGATAACCTGGTATAAAAACGAATTTGCCCATCTTGAATTAAATGAATCTAAAAAAACAGGTATTATGCCTGAAGTTCTGTTGAACAGACTTCTCGACATGACTCCTCCAGGTGCAATGGGGCTTATACTTCAGCCGTTCTGGAGTCCGGGACTCAATCACCATGATGCAAAAGGGGCAATCATAGGATTTGGAGATGTGCACACAAGAGCCCATATATACAGAGCTGTAATTGAAGGTTTGTCCTATGCTCTTTATGACGGTCTTCTGAAAATTGAAAAAAAATCAAAAACAAAGGTAAAAAAACTTGCTGTTTCAGGAGGCGCATCACAAAGCGACAATATCTGCCAGATTTCAGCCGATATATTTAACAGACCAATTGTAAGAGGGAAAACATATGAGACCTCAGGTCTTGGGGCTGCAATTATTACTGCAGCAGGACTTAAGCACTACAGCAGCATAAAAGATGCCGGCCTGAGCATGATCGAATACGAGCGGGAATTTACACCTGATAAATCGAATGCCTCTCTTTATAAAAAAATTTATGAAAATGTTTATTCAAAAATGTATCAGGCTTTAGAGCCAGTTTATAAAGAAATCAGAAAAATAACCGGTTATCCCGAAATATACAGATAAATGGAGAAATTATATTATGAATAAAAAAAGTTTTGAACCTCAATGGATTAACGCGGCACCAAAAGAAAAAAGTTTCAGATCAATTTTTAAATGGGGAAATCCAGGTGAGTTCAAGCATCCCAATAAAAGACTATACTCACTGCTGAAAAACACCTTTGATCTCAAAGACAATGATTTTATAAAACCCCTTGTTAATTCCGGAAATGAAGAAGTAACCGGAGAATTAAAAATAAATATCCCTGAAAATTTAATTGGTGAGTTTATTCAGATTTCCGGCAGGGAAAACGTTGAGACAGACCTTTATTCAAGGGTTAAATTTTCAAACGGAAAAACTCTTGAAGAATCCATAGATCTTAGAAATAAAGAGATTCAAAGCATAACCGATGTTGTTGTCCACCCAAGAAACAAGAAAGAGATTTCTCAGATAATAAAAATCTGTAATGAACATAAAATCCCTGTCCACGTGTTTTCAGGCGGCTCATCTGTAACCCTTGGACACAAATGTCCTGACGGTGGACTGACAATTGTCATGTCAACCCACATGAACAGGGTACTTGAACTAAATGAAACAGACCAGACAATCACTGTTGAACCAGGAATTTACGGCCCTGATCTCGAAAGAATTTTAAACCATGCCCCCCAAATTTTTAATGCGAAAAGAAAATATACCTGCGGCCATTTTCCTCAGTCCTTTGAATATTCAACAGCAGGAGGATGGATTGTAACTCTTGGTTCAGGCCAGGCTTCAACCTATTACGGAGATGCAAAGGATCTTGTAATAAGTCAGGAATACATAACCCCGAGAGGAGTCATAAAAACCAGGGATTTTCCTGCTTCTGCAGCAGGTCCTGACATTGGCCAGATATTTATGGGAAGCGAAGGAATTTTTGGAATTTTAGTTGAACTCAAGCTTAAAATTTTCAGATTTATGCCTGAAAACAGAAAGAAATTCTCTTTTGTTTTTCCTTCATGGAAAGATGCTGTAAATGCATGCAGGGAAATTACCCAGTCAGAAGGAGGGCTTCCTGCAGTGTTAAGAATTTCAGATGAAGAAGAAACAGATGTGGGGCTTAAGCTTTATGGAATTGAAGGAACCCCATTTGACTATATTATGAAAATCAAAGGCTATATGCCCATGAAAAGATGCCTTATGATCGGACATACTGAAGGTCTCAAATCTTATTCAAAAGCTGTACTCAGAAATATAAAAAAAACAGCAAAAAAGTTCAGCGGAATGTATCTTACAGGGTATCCGGTTTTAAAATGGGAACACGGGAGATATAAAGATCCGTATATGAGAGAAGACTTAAATGATTTTGGAATTTATATTGATACTCTTGAAACAAGTGTTAAATGGTCGAATCTTCACAAGGTGCATACAGAAGTCAGAAACTTTGTCAAATCAAGGCCAGAAACCATATGTATGACCCATTCTTCCCATTTTTATCCTCAGGGGACAAATTTATACTTTATTTTTATAGGTAAATTCAGTTCAAAAAATGAATACCTCAACTTTCAGAGAAAGATAATTGAAAAAATAGATTTAAGCGGAGGCTCTCTGTCTCACCACCATGGAATAGGAAAAATGATGGCTCCTTTATTTAAAAATCATATAGGTGACAATCAGTATGCTTTTTTAAAGGCGGTTAAAAACTATTTTGATGAAAACTCCATTATGAATTCAAGGGGTATTCTTGGAATAAAATAATTTGAATAAGGGCAGTTACTGCCCTTACAGAATTATATAAAATTTTTAATTTTTATGTTCAAAAAAAGGGGGTAAATATTCTGGTACTATATCTTTAAGCACTCTTCTGATTTCGCTGTCTTTATGAGACTCGGCATAATTTTTAAGCTCATCAATTTTAGTGTTGATATCAGAAAAATTACACTCCCGGCTGTTTAAGACCATAATTTTCTTATGCTCTGTTGGCATTACATCCTCACCTTCAGTTAAAAGCTCTTCATAGAGCTTTTCACCAGGCCTTAATCCAACATACTCAATTTTTATGTCCACATCAGGTTCAAATCCTGAAAAACGGATAAGATCCCTTGCCATTTCATCAATTTTAACCGGTTCTCCCATATCAAGAACAAAAATCTCACCACCTCTTCCCATTGCGCCTGCCTGTAAAATCAGCTGGCATGCTTCAGGAATCAGCATAAAATATCTTATTATCTCAGGATGTGTTACAGTAACAGGCCCACCGTAGCTTATCTGTTTCTTGAAAAGAGGAATAACACTTCCGACACTTCCGATTACATTTCCAAATCTTACAGTGATAAAACTTGTCTGTGAATTTGTGTTTCTGTTTTTATTCTGAACAATAATTTCGCAGATTCTCTTGGATGCCCCCATTACATTTGCAGGATTGACTGCTTTGTCTGTTGACACAAAAACAAACTTCTCACAATTGAATTCACTTGCAGCGTCTACAAGATTCATTGTGCCCGAGATATTGTTATTAACAGCTTTCCAGGGATAATTTTCAAGCATAGGGACATGTTTGTATGCTGCTGCATGAAAAACTATTTCAGGTTTTCGCACAGAAAAAACTTTTTCAAGGTCATCCTTTTCCTGAATATCTCCAAGAACAGGCACAATTCTAATATCAGGGAATGATTTCTTAAGTTCAAGATCTGTTTCATAAAGTGGACTTTCTGCCCGCTCAAACAAAATAAGCTCTTTTGGCCTGTATTTTAAAATCTGAGCGCATAATCCGCTTCCTATAGACCCTGCGGCACCTGTTACAAGAACAGTTTTCCCTCCCAGATAATCTCCAATACTCTCATTATCGAGTTTTACTGGTTTTCTTCCAAGAAGATCTCTGTATTCAACATCTCTGATCGACTTAATAGATACATTCCCGTTTATCAGTTCGCCGAATCCCGGAACTATTTTATAACGAGCGTCAGTCTGTTTGCAGAGTTCAACGATTCTTCTCACCTGAGAAGCAGTTGCTGAAGGGATTGAAATTATTATTTCCTCAACATCAGCATTATGAACATATTTTTTAATATCATCGCTTGTTCCAAGCACAGGAAGGCCGTGAATTTTTCTACCCTGCTTTGCAGGACTGTCATCAAGAAACCCTATGACCTTGTAGTCAAGATTGCTGTTGTCTCTTATTTCACGATAAATCTTTTCCCCGCAGTCCCCTGCTCCGATAATTAATGTTTTTTTAAATTTTTTACTTTTATTTTTTATTGAAAAAATCTGCCTCAAAAGCTCAGTAAAAGTTTTATTCTCTCCAAGATACCCGAAAAAAACCCTTACAGAAAGTCTTGAACCTGTAATTAAAATGACCGTCAGGCACCAGTCTATAAGAAAAACAGAACGAGAAATACCTGTAAACCTAGTTTTAAACAGAATAAAAACAACAAAAACAAGACTTGAAATGGTTGAAGCCTTTAAAATATTTATCAGATCTTTTGTGCTTGTATACCGCCACATTCCCCGGTAAAGATCAAAAAAATAAAAAAAGAAAATCTTGATAAAAACTGAAGCCGGAAGCATCCAGTAAAAAGAATCAATTATATTTTGATTAAGGCCGTAATCATACCTTATTTTGAAAGCACCAAAAAGGGACAGCGAAAACAGGATAATATCAGAGAATAAAATTATATAAAAATTGCGATAAAATTTAAACATTGAGAAAATTCCTAATTTAAACACCCTTATTTATTCTGGCTGCAAAAAAATATTAACTTAAATGAAAGATAAAAGGGCAGATCATAGATACACTCAAAACAAAGACTAAAGATCTCTCTCCTTTGAAACTGCATCATAAGCCTCCTGTATTTCCCTGAATTTTTCATTTGCAAACTCAACAAATTCATCAGGCAGACCCTTGGCTATTATTTTATCAGGATGATATTCACTTACAAGCTTTCTGTACTGCTTCTTTATGTATGAATTATCATCTGACGGTGAACAGTTTAAAACAGCGTAATAATGATTTGATGCAGTTTTTATATACCTTGATCTTATAGAACTGAATCTTGAATCGGAAAAACCGAACAATCTTGATGTATTTTCTATAAGTACTTCCTCATCATGGACAACAGTCCCGTCACTTGATGCTACTCTGAAAAGGACATCTATCATAAGTTCAAGAATCTGCTCCTGATCTCTGAAAGCATCATAAAACTGACCGGCAAAAGATTCAAAGGATTCTGACGAATTTCTTGCAGCGCGGAATATGTTAATTGCAGCGGACTGACTGACAGAATCAAGTTTTAAATCTTTTTCCATAAAATCCTGAACAGCTTTTATTTCATGCTCTGTTATCTGCCCGTCTGCTTTGGCAATTTTTGCAAGCATGGAAAATGCGCCTACAAAAAAAATCATTTCCTTCTGATGCTGACTTCCTGAAGAATAAAGATTTTCCCTGTGCCTGCCTCCGAAACCTTCAAGATATTTTTCATCAGACTTATCAAACCTGTGCCCGAGCGCAGCACCTAGGATTGCACCAAGAGGACCTCCCAGTCCAAGACCTATAGTTCCTCCGATAAGTTTTCCGATCCAACCCATTTCACTCCTGAAATTTCAAATATTTAAAACTTTGCCAAGCAGATGTTTAATTAAAAATCTGCAAATATTTAATTTTGTGTCAAGCTCTTCAATCGACAAATCCTAAGCCGAAGAACACAGCCGTTATAAACCAAATCAAATTCCAGTTCAATAATTAACTTGCAAAACAGATCAGTCAGCTTTTATTTAATTTTCAGAGTTAATCATATAAGGATTAATTATCATCACCGGAATATTGGCTCTCTGGAAAACGCTTTTTGCAACACTTCCGAAAATAAACCTCTCCAGCCCTTTTCTTCCATGTGTGCCGACAATTACAAGATCAATTTGATTTTGAGAAATATATTTCATAATTTCATCAACTGTATCGCCAAGCACAACCTTGAACTCAGGTTTCTGCTCAGGAAAAAACTCCTTTACAAATTCTTTCATTTTTATTTCGGCTGCCTTGTAAACTTCGTCTTCCATTGATTTCAAAGAAGGGTGAGGGACATAAATGCTTTTCAGGCTTTCAAACACCCTGCACACAAAAATAAGATGGATTTTTGAGTCAAATTTAGCAGCCATCATTTTAACGTAAGGCACCATTCTGGCTGAAATTTCTGAAAGGTCTGTCGGAAAAAGTATTTGTTTAAAATCTTTCATGGCCGACTCCTTATATTGTAGATTGATTAATTTATTCTACAAAATTTAATATATACCGGCAAGTTATATCGGATAAAAACACCCTATTTTAATGATTTTCATTCATCGGAATATCAAAACAGACTTTATGCCGGAGACTGATTAATCACAAAAAAGACTCCGGCACTTAAGTATTAATATATTTTTCTTTTGGAAAAGGAAGATCCTATAACGTTGAAAGTGTTTTCAACAATAAAAAGTGCATTTGCATCTTCAGTAAAAACTATCTCTTCAAGTCTTTTAAGCTGGACATTGTTTATAACAGTCATAAGAACGTTCTTCGGCTGTCTCATATAAGCGCCGTAGCCGTTTATGAATGTTGAACTCACCCCCAGATTCTTTATTACCTGATCGGCAATATAATCTGAAAAATCGGATATAATGAATACAACCTTTCTCTGGTTGAAAGCAGATAGTACATACTCAAGTGACGCAGAAGTCAGAAAAACAAGAATCATTGATGCAATTACAATATCCGGCTTAAAAAACAGAAAACTGATTCCAAAAATAATTATGTTGAAGAACATGTATGATTTTCCAAGACCAATATTGAACTTCTGATAAAGAATAATCGCAATTATATCTATACCACCGTTAGAACCCAGACTTTTCAGAACAATCCCCGCACCTATTCCGCATATAACGCCTGATGTAAGGGCCGCATAAAACTGATTAACGATTCCGGCATCATAGGTTATAAACTCATAAGCTATTGTAAGGGCTATTGTTGCATAAAATGTATAAAACATGAATCTTTTGCTTATATAAATAAAGCCAATAACCACAAGGGGAATACTTAAAATTATAAACCAGATACCTGGAGTGAGTGAATTGAAAAAATAATATATAAGAGTGGCAAAACCAAACAACCCCCCCGGCACGAATCCGTGAGGTACAGCAATGGACTTTAAACCGTAGGCATAAATTACTGAACCTGCTGTTATCAGAATAAGATTCCACCAAATCGAATAAGAATAATCACGAAGACTCACAATTTCCTCCGAATAAAAAAAGAATTGAGTATTCCCTTTATCATGCAATGATGCGTTTACCTGAAAAACTCTATTCAAAAAAATAAAAAACAGAGCGAAAAAGATAAAAATTCCGCTCTGTTAAGTGTCGGCAGTTTAGTAACAGTTAAAGATATTTCAGTCAACCATATAATTTATTCAACTGCCGGCCCGTTTTTTTCAAAGAGCTGCTTCATAGTGAAAAGCGGCTTCAAGGCCTAAACATCCTCTAATACAGATTCAGACTCTTCCTGTTTTTCTATAAGCTCTCTGTGAAGTACAAGAAGGGCTTTATTAAAATCCTTTTCCTCTATTATGAACTGCATATCAACCTGTCTCATGCTCTGCTGGACAGCAAGAATGTTTATCCCTTCTTCAAAAAGAGCTTTTGCTGCTGCTGACAAAAAGCCGGGAACAGACATATTGCTTCCTATTGCAGAAACCATTGCCACCTTTCTTACAGACACTTCAGCAGAGGGATATTTCTTTTCTATTGCCTCTATAAGCTTGTTTATTTTATCAAGAGAAGCAGTTACATAATGGGTTATTGTATTTGCATTGAGATTTTTTGCAACATATCTGATTCTGAAGTTTTTAAAAAGTTCAGTAACAATAAAATCCCTGTCATACTGACCAACAGTATCCTGATCAAAAACTTCAACCCCGTAAAGATTCGCTCTGCCGGCAATTATTTCAACCCTTGGCTCAAGGCTTTTATAGTCGCTGCTTATTACTGTTCCGGGATGATCCGGCTCAAAAGTATTTTTAACCCTCAAGGGTATTCCAAGCTGCCTCAGTCCTTTTGCTGCTCTGGGATGGATAGCCTCCATGCCAAGATCTGAAAGCTGGTCAGCCACATCATAATTGGTTTTTCCTATTGTTCTGACCTTATCCTCACCTACTACTTTCGGATCCCCGCTGCTTAAATGGAATTCTTTATGTATTATACCTTCAAGAGCACTGGTAATGCAGGCAACCTTTGAAAAGGTTATTTCGCTGTATCCCCTGTCATAAGTATCCATTATCCCTTCTTTACATCTTGTATAACCTGTCACAATCGGAAGTTCAGAAGATAAATCAATATCACTGAAAAAATATTTGATTTTTTCATCAAAATCCATGCTTTCATCTTCCATCCATCCTGTCAGATCCACAAACCTCGAATTTATCCCCATATTGTTGAGAATAAGAAAACTGTTGTGAGCACTGTGAGCTTCTCCAAGTGCGCTCAGCATTTCCCTTATTGCACTCAGATGCTCCTCCAGCTGGAAATGACCAAAAGAACAAAGTCTTGTAAGATCTATAAGACAGCTTCTTACACCCTCTATTCTCTCCTTTACAAACCTGTCTGCAAGCTGAAGATCAAGCCCAAGATGTTCAAGGGATGCATTAATCTCACACATTCTTACTCCCACTTTTGTAATCGCATCGCCCCAGGCCCAGGAGTCGTCTCCATTAGAAAAAAGACCGTAAACACCAGGCTCACTGGTCTTCTTATGCTCCAGAAGCATGTCGGTAATTCCTGCATAAGCTGAAACGACATATACTCTGTTATAAATATTGTCCTTGTCTTTAAGTATTATATTGTTAAGAACCTTCTCAAAATCTGACATGGAAGTGCCGCCGATTTTTTCCACCGTATGAAACGCCATATTACTAACTCCCTGAAATATTGTTGTAAATTTTAACAAACCCCGCAAAAAACATCCAGATAACAACCAGTCATATCTGAATCATTTAGCGGAGCTCAAAATTTAATGGTTTAAACAATTTTAAATTACTATTAGAACTGAAAACGGCTTTTTCCCAAAGTTTAGTCAAAAAAGCCACAGGTTTTGATTTGCAAAAATAAATTTCTGAAAAGATAAGATGCATAAAAGAGTAAAACATAACTAAAGTCTTAGAATTGTTCAACATTTTATAATACCATATTAAACATAATAAAAAACGACTTTTTAATCCCCCTGTGTTAAGTTCGCAGTAAGTTCAGTCATTAATATCAAAGATGAAATAATTGTCAAGGCAGGCGGAAAAACCTCCAACGCCTCATGTTCATTAAGACATTGCAGATCCCAATTATTTAAGAATCCTTATCCTGTGGGTAGCCTTAAGTCTTTCCCATAGTTTTTTTATGATAATTTCAGCAATTTCAAACTCTTCAAGATTCTGCTTCCCTGAAATCTGCATACAGTCATCCAAAAGAACATTATTTTTAGGCCAGTAATATTTAGATAAAATTGTTATTCCAAGTACAAGGAGAACGTCAGGAAGTTCACTTTCATGCATATTGGATATGATAACCCTGTCCTTTAAGGGGAGTGAACCCATGAGATCTTCAACAACTGACTTGACAGAAAAGGAACTGGACGAATAATCAGGGGCTTTCACATGTATTGGAGAAGCTAATTTTTCCGGATTGGTCTTCATTAAAAGAATATATAGGAGAGATTCGAAAACGCCCTTCACAATATCAGTTTTGTCAGGTTTCACAGTATCGTCAGTTTTAAACATCAAACATGAAATTCCGTTTTCAAAAACAAAACTGCCAAGTCTGTCCGACATCTGATGAACACTGCCAGAATTTATATCGAGGAAACAAAACTGAACATTTTTTTCGATGCAGTGATTTTTAATCTCAGTATACCAGTCATCTACAGGTAAATCGCAGGCGGACAGATATATCAATCCGTCGGCACATTCAATATTTTTGAAATCGGCTTCCTTTTCGCCTGAAACTTCTTCAAGGGCAAACCTTTCATAATTAATACCCGAAATTTCTGACGAAAAGCCTTTTGTTTCAATTTTGTATTTCAGGGCTGTCTCAAGAATCGATTTTTCAGCCTCGGATCTTCCGCTGCAAATTATTGTAGTAATCATGACAAAACCTTATGCTTTTACAGTTCCTGCTTATTTCTTTTTCTGAATTTCTGCAGGCGGCTGCAAAAGAGTTTCCTTGTTTTTTAAATGATTAGTATGTATTTATCACCATAAAAACTGATAATATTTTTATTATTTTGTTTTGTATTCATTTTAAATATATTCGAATTAAAAAAATACAGATTTTTGTAACAAAAAATTTAATTTTATGGAGTAAAAAATATGATATTTGGCAGAAAAAGTAAAAAGAAATCAGATAACCAGGATAACTGGATAAAACAAAAACTCGAAATTGAAACAAAAAAACCGGACACTGAAGAAAAAAAGGGATTTCTGTCATCTCTTAAAAAAGGACTTACAAAAACCAGACAGATTCTGACAACTGATCTTGAAGATTTGTTTACAGGGAACAGACTCAACATTTCCCATTTGGAAGAGCTGGAAGAACGGTTGATATCTTCTGACCTTGGAGTAAAAACATCCATGGAACTGATTGCAATGATTGAAGAAAACGAGTCGGAAATAAAATCTCCGGACCAGCTTAAAAGTTTTATCAGAAACCAGCTTTTATCCTTCATGAAAAAGCCTGAGGATAAAATTTATCCAAAACCTCATGTAATACTTGTAACCGGGGTAAACGGCGTAGGTAAAACCACAACCATAGGTAAATTAGCGAACAAATTTACAAGTGAAGGCAAATCTGTTCTTATCGGAGCTGCCGACACCTTCAGAGCCGCAGCCTGCGAACAGCTTGAAAAATGGGCAAAAAGATCAGAAAGTGATTTTGTCAGGCACAAAGAAAAAACCGATCCTGCCGCAGTTGCATTCGACAGCGTAGATGCAGGAATTGCAAGAAATAAGGATGTAGTAATAATTGATACTGCAGGAAGACTACACAACAAGGACAATCTTATGAAAGAACTTGTAAAAATAAAGTCTACAATAAATAAACGGCTTGAAGGCGCTCCCCATGAAATTCTTCTGGTTGTAGATGCCTCCACGGGCCAGAACGCCCTGTCCCAGGCAAAAATATTTCAAGAGGCAGCAGGCATAACAGGAATCATAATTACAAAAATGGATGGAACAGCTAAAGGAGGAATTGCAGCCGCAATCCAGAAGGAGTTTAAAATTCCGGTTGAATATATCGGAGTAGGAGAAAAAATAGATGATTTACAAAGATTTGATCCTGAAACATTTCTTGATGCTATCCTGAATTAGATTCCAGCAGGTATCAGGCATTACACCAATGTCTGATACAAATAAATTAAGCAGGATTTATAAGATATCTGTTATTATTTCAATATTTATCTGCTCGCAAGAGAAGCAATAAATTTTTCTTTTTTCCCGCCCAGCTGATTGTTCATATAATCAGTTCTTATCTGAACAAGAGTCTTAAAAGCTTCAAGTTTGTCTGTTGATACAGGCTCGCCTTTTTCTGCCTTGACTTTGTTTGGATCAACAGGCCGGTTGTTTATTCTTACTTCATAGTGAACATGGGGGCCGGTTGCTATCCCGGTTTCCCCAACCCTTGCCAGAACCTGGCCCTGCTCAATGTAATCTCCTTTTCTTGCTATAAGAGTATTGCAGTGCCCATAATAGGTTTTATAACCGTTAGGATGTCTTAAAATTACAAGATTACCGTAACCGTTCTGCCATCCTGAAAAAATAACTGTTCCGTTTGCAGTTGCAAAAATCGGAGTACCCTTTGGTGCACCATAATCAATGCCAGTATGTGCTTTATATTTTTCATGCACAGGATGGAATCTTCTTATGGAAAAAGAGGAAGTTAAAACTCCGAATTTAACCGGCACCCTTAAAAACATTTTTTTTAAAGGCCTGCCGGATTCATCATAATAACCTTTTGTTTTACCGTCATCAAAGTAAAAAGCTGAAAAAGACTCTGAAGAACCAATATATCTGGCCGCTAAAATTTTTCCATAACCGCAGAAACTTTGATTAACAAATTTCTTTTCATAAAGAATCTGAATTTTGTCATGTTTCCTGGGGTAAAGATAAAAATCTATATCCCATGAAAATATTTCAGCAAACTGTGCCGCAAGGGCAGGACTTTCTCCTGATTTTATTACTGCATCATAAAAACTTGAATCTATTTCAAATTCAGAAGTTTCAATTGATATATCAGGAATTATCTCCTTTTTAGACACATCAAAGGTATTATTTTCATTTCTTACAGCAATAAACTGATTTTCAGGGTCTGTCTTATATACAAACTCTTCAATCAAACCTGCATTATCTGTTTTTGCAGTGAACTTATGTACCGGCAGTGCATGTCTGAAATCAAAATAGTCCTTGAAACTTGATGTAAGACTCATAATTTCTGTGGAAGAAATACCAAGCAGACGAAGCTTTTCATATAAAGTATAGTTTTCCAGTTTTTCATTAAAAATATTAAATTGAGATTGATCTAAAGCCGCCTCAAGAACTGAGGTGTTT
>JBFWJK010000080.1:0-14163 GCA_050253255.1 Desulfobacteraceae bacterium
ATGACTGACAGGTATGCAATAAACCTTTATAACAGAATTTTTATGCCTTCACCTCTTGTATAAGGAGATATTTTGGATTTTTTAAGTATTGATATTTCAGATGAAGATAAGAAGCTTTTCTTTGAGAGGCTTGAGCATATTTATCAGGAAATGGAAAAAAGGTATTCGATTGTAGCGGATGCACTTGATTTTACTTGTGCGGGGTGTAATGACAACTGCTGTTATACACATTTCAGGCACCATACATTGATAGAGTTTTTATTTCTGGCAGAAGGTATTAACTCCCTCGATCATGATCTTCGGGCAGAAATTGTGCAAAAAGCTTCCGAGGTTGTATCAAAAACTTCTGAAGCAGAAAAAAAGGGTCTTAAAATAAGAATTTTATGCCCTCTAAACAGGGACGGTCTCTGTGTTCTGTACAGACACAGGCTTATGATCTGCCGTCTTCACGGGACTGCACATTATTTTGACAGTCCAAAAGGGAGGGTGGAGGGTCCCGGATGTTTCAGGTTTGAAGAGCTTTCAGAGGGAAAGAAAAAAGTTCCGATGCTTGACAGAACAGATATATACAGAAATCTTGCATTTCTTGAAATGGATTTGAGGAAAAAAACCGGGTATGGCTTTAAATTCAAGCATTCAATTGCAGAAATGGTATCAGGGGCGTTTGGTGGTCTGAAATGAAAATTTTTGAAAAATCTGACGAACTGACAAAAAGAGGAACTGTTCTTGAAGACGGCGACATATTCAGTTTTGACTGCAACCCGGGTGTTTCCTGTTTTAATAAATGCTGCAGAAATCTTAACCTTT
Source organism: Desulfobacteraceae bacterium (assembly GCA_050253255.1). GTDB lineage: Bacteria > Desulfobacterota > Desulfobacteria > Desulfobacterales > JACKCP01 > JACKCP01. The sequence continues at coordinate 808 of JBFWJK010000080.1, forward strand.
TCCTGTATCCCCATGACATAATCATGCTCAGAAAAAAACTTGGTATAAGTTCTGGTGAGTTTATTGAACAATATACAGAGGCTGTGCTTCCAAAAGGCCAGTATTTTCCTGAGGTTCTGCTTAGAATGTCTGATAATGAAGAACAGACATGTCCGTTTCTTTCCGGGGAAGGGTGCAGCGTCTACACTCACAGACCTGATTCCTGCAGGAATTTTCCTGTGGAGCACGGGGTTGTATATAATGAGAGGGGGATTATTGAAAAGCAGGTTCATCTCTTCAGACCTCCTGATTTCTGTCAGGGGAGATTTGAAGAGAAAAGGCATACTCTTTTGTCCTGGTCTCAGGATCAGAAATCTGAGCTTACAAATAAAATGACTCTTTTGTGGAGTGAAACAGCCAAATATTTTTATTCCGATATATGGGGCGGAGAAGGTCCCTACGGAAAAAAAGCCAGGATGGTTTTTATGGCTGCATATAATATAGACAGTTTCAGGGATTTTGTCTTTAACAGCAGTTTTCTTAAAAGGTATAAAGTGAAAAAAAATATTCAGATGAGAATAAAGACTGATGACGAGGCTATGCTGAAGTTTGCCTTTGAATGGATAGGCTTTTTTGCTCTGGGTCTCAAAACAGAGCTTATTAAACTGAAAAACTAGCTGTTCTTGTCAGTCTTGTCAGTCTTGTCAGTCTTGTCAGTCTTGTCAGTGCCGGGTGTTATCAGAACCCGGCAGGATCTCCGGATATCTGTGGCGGGTAAAAGCCTGGCTTATTCCACACCCGGAGGCATTGGAGGGATTTTTTCTCCTCCGAGAACATACCCTCCGTCAAGTCTTATGGTTGCTCCTGTCATGAAGGGGGCGTCATGAATAATAAAGTTGACGGCTTTTAGTATGTCTGAAATTTTACCTGTTCTTTTTGCCAGTGTGTGTTCTATCAGGGATTGTCTTTCCTTTTCGGACAGAAGTCCCCATCCTCTTGTTGAGGGCCCGTGGCGTGTTTCCATGAAACCAAGCATAATTTCATTTACTCTTACGTTGGGAGCGAGGAGTCTTGCCCAGGTTTCAGTGAAAACTGAGACTCCCCTGCTTGCAGCACAGTAACCGTCGTTAAATATAAGCCCTGCAGGGCCTGTTCTTCCTGTTATTGATGCTATTGATGAAAAGTTAATTATACACCCGTCTTCGCTTTTCTTTATGTGAGGAAAAAGAGAGTCGAAGATAAACTGCTTTGCCCTCAATGTGGTTTCCTGTTCAAGATCCCATTGTTTTGGGTTGTATTTCCCATGAACAACGGGCATTCCGCCTCTTTCAATGTTGTTGATAAAAATATCGGTTTTTTTATGAAGGTTAATAACCTCATCAATCATTGAGGGGATTTTTTCTGTATCCCGCAGGTCTATACTGTGAAGGGAGTAGCTGCCGCCTGTGCTGTCAAGTATTTTTCTGAGCGTATCAAGCTCTTCCAGCCAGTCAAAATATGTCACGGCAACAGAACAGCCCTGGCTTAAGAGATTTCTTGCTATCTCCCTGCCTATTCCTTTTATGCCCCCAAGAACAAGTGCGGATTTATTTTTCAGTTTTACAGCAGCTGGCTTCTTGTCCATGTCACACCTGTTTTGAAAAGCATAAGCGGGTTTTCTTCAAGCAGTTTTATGTCTGCGGGCTGAGACAGGATTATTTTTCCCGTTTTAAGTTCTTCAAGGAAAATATCCAGATTGTAGCAGCCCTTTATAAAGAGTTCTCTCTCGTTTTTATCTGGTTTAAGTCCTTTTGAAGTATAGTCGAGAATGAAATTCATAAAAAAATCACTGGCTTCAATGTAGCTGCCTGCATTCTGGTCTTCCAGCCAGTCAGAAACAGACATGGGGGAGCCTTTGCCGAATCCGGTACACTGCTCTTCATTGATAACGGCGTAGTGCTCGATGAGGCGTCCGCTTCTCTTGTCTTTGCTTACGCCTCTTGCTACCGGATAAAGCCTGCATGAAAGAGGTCTTGCCTCGTAAACGGTGCACTTTTTATCAAGAAGGATGCAGGCGTTGTCCATGTCCGGCTGCTCAAAAAGTGAAATAACAGGTATATGTGTCTGCTTTCCTGTATAGGTGAAAGTGTAGCGTTTTAAAAATTTTTCTGTCGTCATGTCTTTGAATCTTGAAAGCATGAGAATGTCGTAACCTGTCAGGGTTTGATTTATTCCGCAGCAGCACAGATTGCCGCAGTTCGAATCGGGGGTGCATCCGAAAAGCATGTCGTCAGTTTTGCTTATGGGGTCTATTGAGGGCATAATATTACCTTGCTGATTAAGTTGTTTAATTGAAGTCTGAATATAACAATTAGTGAAATACTTCAACCTGAATTCATCTGGAAGGTTTTTGTTTTCACAGGACAGGTGTGGGAGATACGGCTGTTTTCAGGTCTCAGTATCATGAATCTCTGCTGTATTTGTCTGCGGGCAAAGGTTTTGTGTATCGGTTTTATTCACTTTTGAGATGTAAATGCCTGAAGAGGCTTTGATTTTGAAAAAGGGCGTTTTAAAAAGTCTTGACAACCATTATGGCTGGTGTTAACGTCGCAAATTATCTGTGGGAAGGTATCCGGAAAATATTTGAAATCTGTGACTGCTAATGTTCAATTTTGTCAGTGGATCCGGTGGTTTATTCAGTATGAGATAAACCTTATAAAAATTACAATGCATAAGCATTGTTAGTATAGGGTGAATTGTTTGTATAAAACGTTAATGAATGGAGGTATTGTAAATGCCAAGTTTTGTAATTGCAGAAAAATGCGATGGGTGCAAGGGCGGCGAAAAGACAGCTTGTATGTATATCTGCCCCAACGACCTTATGGTTCTAGACCCGAATGAAATGAAAGCTTACAACCAGGAACCTGATGCATGCTGGGAATGTTTCTCATGTATCAAAATATGCCCAAACCAGGCTATTGGTGTTCGTGGTTATTCTGACTTTGTTCCTATGGGTTCGGACCTTGTTCCTATGATGGGTACAGAAGACATCATGTGGACATGTAAATTCCGTAACGGTAATGTTAAGCGTTTCAAGTTCCCAATCAGAACTACTTCTGAAGGAAGTGCAAACGCATATGCAGATCTTAAAGGCGATGATCTTGATTCAGAACTTCTTGCAACTGAAACAGGAAAAGCTCTTGTAGCTCCAATTGAAGCTCCTGTTTGGAAGCAGTGATTTATCTGAAAATTTGTTTTGATTTGGCGAAATTTAGTTAGATTGAAAATATCCTTTACATCTAAGGAGGAAATAGATGGCATTACCAAATAAAGCACACGGTGAACTTAAGTGTGTAGAAACCCCAGAAGTAAAAGAACATGACGTAGATATTCTTATCGTCGGCGGTGGTATGGCTGCATGCGGTACTGCTTTTGAAATCAAAAAGTGGGCTGATGATGATATGAAGATCCTTTTGGTTGATAAAGCTGCTATGGAAAGATCCGGTGCTGTTGCTCAGGGCCTTTCAGCTATCAACACTTATATTGGCGACAATACAGTTGACGACTATGTCCGCATGGTACGTAACGACCTTATGGGTATTGTTCGTGAAGACCTTATCTTCAACCTTGGCCGTCACGTTGACGACTCTGTACATCTTTTTGAAGAGTGGGGACTTCCAATCTGGAAAAAAGACGAAAACAATAAGAACCTAAACGGTAAGCAGGGTCTTAAAGTTGGTCTTCTTAAAGATGGTGCCAAGCCTGTTCGTACAGGTAAATGGCAGATCATGATCAACGGTGAATCTTACAAGAGAATCGTTGCTGAAGCAGCTAAAAAAGCTCTTGGCGAAGATAACATCATGGAAAGAATCTTCATTGTTGAACTTCTTAACGACAAGAACGAAGAAAACCGTATTTCAGGTGCTGTTGGTTTCTCAACACGTGAAAACGTTGTACATTACTTCAGAACTAACGCAATGATGGTTGCATGTGGTGGTGCTGTTAACATTTACCAGCCACGTTCAGTTGGTGAAGGTAAAGGCCGTGCATGGTACCCAGTATGGAACGCAGGTTCTACATATACAATGGCTCTAAGAGCAGGTGCTGAGCTTTCCATGATGGAAAACCGTTTCACCCCGGCTCGTTTTAAAGATGGTTACGGACCTGTTGGAGCATGGTTCCTTCTTTTCAAAGCTCATCTTGAAAACTCTCTTGGTGAAAACTATGCTGCATCTCAGGCTGCAAAAGACGAACTTGCAAACTTTGCTCCTTACGGAACAGCTCCGATTACACCTACCTGTCTTCGTAACCACCTTATGCTTTTCGAAATGAAAGCAGGCCGTGGACCAATTACAATGACTACTCCTGAAGCTCTTGCAAAACTTGGCGAAACCATGGATAAAAAAGAGCTTAAGCACCTTGAAGCAGAAGCATGGGAAGACTTCCTTGATATGACATGCGGACAGGCTAACCTATGGTGTGCAACAAACACAGAGCCAGAGAAAAAAGAATCTGAAATTATGCCTACCGAACCTTACCTTCTAGGTTCTCACTCAGGATGCTGCGGTATCTGGGTATCAGGTCCAAATGAAGACTGGGTTCCTGAAGATTACAAGTGGGGCGACGGTGGAAAAGTTTATTCTCAGATGACAACTGTAAAAGGTCTTTTCACAGCTGCTGACGGTATCGGATGTTCAGGTCACAAATTCTCTTCTGGTTCACATGCTGAAGGTAGAATTGCTGCTAAGCAGATGGTTCGCTGGGTGAAAAATCACGCAGACTTCAAGCCTGAGCCAAACATGACTGCTCAGGAAGCTGCTGATATGGTTTGGAAGCCTGTTAAAACATGGTTTGCAAACAAAGATTACTCCACAATGGCAGACGTTAACCCTAAATACTGCAAGCCTGCTGGTATGACAATGCGTCTTATGAAAGCTACCAACGAGTACGGCGGTGGAGTTGCTACTTACTACCAGACAAACCAGAAAGCTCTTGAGCATCTAATGGAACTGTTCCAGATGATGAGAGAAGACTGTGAACTTCTTGCTGCTGGTGACCTTCATGAACTTATGAGATGCTGGGAGATCTTCCACAGAATTTACACTGTTGAGGCTCACACACGTCACATCATGTTCCGTAAAGAGTCAAGATTCCCAGGATTCTACTACAGAACAGACTATAACTTCCAGGATGATGAAAACTGGTTCTGTTTTGTAAACTCTTCTTACGATAAGAACACCAATGAATGGTCAATGAAGAAAGTTCCTTACCACAGAATCATTCCAATGTAATTAACGAGGAAGTGATTTCGGTGGCAGGATGACCGGATAAAATAATTACCTCCAGGTTCTTTAGGGCCTGGAGGTTTTTATTAATTTTGACCTGTGTTCATATTTTAGAGTGCAAAAAAATTTGTGTTTTAAAATATGAGCATAGTGCGAAAAGCATAGGTGCAAGGATTGATCAAAAAGGTTTAAAACTTTAATCCAGGAGGAGTAGAATGAGTGTTGAAACTACAGCCCCTGCCGGCGGCAGTATTCTGGTAGTAGGTGGTGGAATAAGTGGTCTTACCACCGCACTTGAAGCAGCCGAAGTCGGTTACGAGGTTTATATTGTCGAGAAATCCCCCTCTCTTGGAGGAAGGGTGGCTCAACTGAACCAGTATTTCCCCAAGCTGTGTCCGCCAACCTGCGGACTAGAAATCAACTACCGCAGAATCAAGGACAACCCGAGAGTAAAAACTTTTACCATGGCTGAAGTGGAAAAAGTTGCAGGTTCTGCAGGTAACTATGATGTAACAATCAAGGTAAGTCCACGATATGTGACTTCAAAATGTACATGCTGCGGCGAATGTGCAAAGGTTTGTGATACCGAAATTGACAATGAGTACAACTTCGGAATGAACAAATCTAAAGCTGCCTATCTTCCCCATGAAATGGCGTACCCTCAGAGATATGTCATTGATCCTTCAATAATCGGGACAGAAGAAGCTGAAAAGTGCAAGGAATCCTGCAAGTACAATGCGATTGAACTTGATATGGAAGCAAAAAGCTTTACATTGAAAGTCGGTTCCGTAGTCTGGGCAACAGGATGGGAACCTTATGATGCCACAAAGATAGATAATCTTGGATTCGGAAGATACCCAAACATCATTACAAATATGATGATGGAAAGAATGGCATCAGGAAACGGTCCTACCCAGGGTAAAATTCTAAGACCTTCAGACGACAAGGCTCCGGAAAGCGTAGTTTTTGTACAGTGTGCGGGTTCAAGAGATGAAAACCATCTTCCATACTGCTCATATATCTGCTGCATGGCTTCTCTCAAGCAGGCAACATATATCAGAGCTCAGTATCCTGACGCAAAAATCTATATTTATTATATTGATATGCGTACTCCGGGATACCGTTATGAAAAATTCTACAATAAACTTAAAGAAGATGAGAATGTCTTTTTCATTAAAGGCAAGGTTGCTGAAGTTGATGAAGATGACAACGGCAATGTCACAGTAGTAGCAGAAGATGCAGTTTCCGGTGAAAAGCTTCGCCAGAAGGCGGATCTTGTTGTTCTTGCAACAGGAATGCAGCCTACTGCTGCCAAGGAAAAGCCAAAGGCTGATCTCAAAATCTCTGAATACGGTTTCATTCAAAACGATTTTGACAAGGGCGGAATGTTTGCTGTTGGATGTGCAAACAAGCCACTGGATGTTGTTTCCAGCAACCAGAATGCAACAGGTATGGCTCTCAAAGCTATTCAAACCGTTAAGAGATCTTAAGGGGGAGCAGATAAAATGGATAAAAAGTATTGCACATATATTTGTACAGGGTGCGGAATCGGTGAAGCCCTGAACATAGAAAAAGTTGCGGAGGCTGCAAAGGAAAAAGGCTATGACTGTAAAATTCATTCCTGTCTTTGCAGTGATGAAGGTGTTGAATTTCTGAAAAAAGATGTTGCTGACGGAATCAATGCACTTTCAATTGCCGCGTGCTCAAGAAGAGTTAATTTCGATATTTTCCGTTTCGACGGATGTGTTGTTGACAGAGTAAGTTTAAGAGAAGGTGTAGCATGGTCGCGTTCAAGAGCTGATTTCCCTGCACCTACAGAAGAACAGCTTGATGACGAGACTTTTGTTGATAATATTCAGCATCTTGCAGAAGACTACGTAAGAATGGGAGTTGCAAGGCTTGAAAAGATAACAGTCCCTGAACCTTACAAACTGGAAAACTTCAACCGTAACATTCTTGTAATAGGCGGCGGTGTCACTGGTCTTACAGCAGCTGTAGAAGCCGCAGAAGCCGGTTACAATGTAACAGTTGTTGAGAAAACAGATTCTCTTGGCGGTTATGCTGCAACAATGAGAAAACAGATTCCTATGGGCGATTACTCTAAGGGACTTGTTGATCCTGTTGTTGGAAGGCTTATTGAAAAAGCGGAAAACAATTCAAAAATTACAATCAAGACCGGTACAGTTGTAGCACGTATTGCAGGTCAGCCCGGTGAATTTGTGGTAACCTTCAAAAAACCAGGTGAGAAAATTGAATTCGACGTTCCAATGGCTGTTCCTGAAGACCAGCGCTACGACGAAAAAGGGAATCCGCTGGATGTTGATCAGATAAGAGAAATATACAACAAAATCAATGAAGGCCGTGCAGACGTTCTTACAATTGATCCTAACGGAGAGCCTTTTGCAGGCGTTGTTCTTGCTGCAGGATGGAGACCGGCTGAAATAGATGCTGAGAAATACGCTCACCTTGGAGTTGGAAGCAAGGATGTTATAACAAACCACGAGTTTGAGCAGCTTGCAGCCAAAGGTAAAGTCGTAAGGCCTTCAGACGGCAAGCCGGCTAAAAATGTAGTGTTTGTCCAGAGTCCAGGAATGGATGAGGGTGACGCTGATTTTGAGTATGCAGGTTCAGTGACAAGCATGGTTGCTCTTAAGCAGGCAAAATATGTAAGGGACGATTATGCAGACGGCAAGGCCTATGTTATTTATCAGCACATGAGAACTCCTGGCCTTATGGAAGATTTTTACAAAGAGATTCAGCAGGACAGAGGAATCTTTCTTACCAAAGGTGCAGTGACAGGAGTCGAGGAAAACGGCGATGTACTGGCTGTTTCAGCTGAAGGTACACTGCTTGGGAACGACGTTACAATCAAGGCTGATCTTGTTGTTCTTGCAACAGGTATGGTTCCGGCAACAAAAGATGCTCCGGTTGTTAACCTTGCCTACAGACAGGGACCCGGATTCAGGGATATAGGGATATTTGACGGATATGCAGATTCAAACTTTATCTGCTTCCCATACGAAACACAGAGAACAGGTGTTTACTCGGCTGGTGCTGTAAGAAGAAGCATGACAATTGAGGAATCTACTGAAGACGCACGCGGTGCAGCTCTTAAGGCAATCCAGGCTATTGAGTCAGCAAACAGAGGAACCGCTGTTCATCCAAGATCAGGTGACATGACATTTCCTGACTTTTTCTTCCAGCGCTGTACACAGTGCAAACGCTGTACTGAAGAATGTCCTTTCGGTGCGCTTGATGACGATGCAAAGGGAACACCTAAGCCAAACCCAACACGCTGCCGCAGATGCGGTACCTGTATGGGTGCATGTCCGGAAAGAATTATCGGCTTTGCAGATTACAATATTGACAGTATAGGCTCCATGGTTAAATCCATCTGGGTTCCTTCAGACTGGGATTTTGATCCGCCTCCGCTTAGAATTCTTGGCCTTGTATGTGAAAATGACGCACTGCCTGCTCTTGACATGGCAGCTCTTCACAGAAAATCGATTCATCCTTATGTGCGTATAATACCTGTAAGATGTCTTGGTTCAGTCAACGTTGTGTGGATCAAGGATGCTCTTTCACAGGGTATGGACGGTGTGTTCATGCTTGGATGCAAGCATGGCGACGATTATCAGTGTCATTTTGTAAAGGGAAGTGAGCTGATGGATGTTCGTACATACAAAATGGGTGAAACTCTTGTAAGTCTTGGTCTTGAAGAGGAAAGAGTTGAGCAGTTCGAAGTGGCTATAGACGATTACGACAAAGTTTCAGATATGATAAACGGATTTGTCGAAAAAATCGAATCTCTTGGTCCAAACCCATTCAAGGGCTTCTAGTTCTGAATTTTTATGATGTTGTAATTAATTTTCTAAGGAGGTTAGAAAATGTCTGAAAAATATATGGTGGAGCCTGATCTGCAGTTTATAGATGATGTGATGGGGCTTGGCGGTGAGAGCCTGAAAAAGTGCTTTCAGTGCGCAACATGCTCGGTGGCATGTCCTATAGCACCGGAAAATAAACCTTTCCCAAGGAAAGAAATGATTGCTGCATCCTGGGGACTGAAGGACAAGCTTGTCGGAAACGGAGATATCTGGCTGTGTCATCAGTGCGGAGACTGTTCCACACTTTGTCCGAGAGGAGCAAAGCCAGGTGATGTTCTTTCAGCTCTTCGTTCGTATGCAATTACAGAATACGCCAAACCTAAGGCGCTTGGCAAAATGGTAAATGATCCAAAGAAATTCTGGACACTTACAGCAGTTCCTGCAGTGATATTTGCCCTTCTTGCCATAATGACAATGTTTGGCGGAAGCTTTATGGCAGGTATTTTCGGAGGAGAGCTCTGGTATCATACTCCCGACGGGAATCCTTATCCTGGAATAGCGGCTTCAAATTTCATATCAAGCTGGTTTGTGGATCTTGTTTTTGTACCTCTTGCAATTTTTGTAGTTACAGTTTTTGCACTTGGTCTAAAAAACTTTATTGCTGACATGCACAAAAATGCACTGCTTGAAGGCAAGACAGCCAAAGAAAAAATTGATGTAAAAGAATTTCTTATGGCTCTTAAAAACGTTCTTCCAAAAATTGCCAAGCACAGACAGTTTACTCAGTGCGGTGAAAACAGAGAGCGTTCAACAGCACATATGATGGTTCTTTTCTCATTCATAGGTCTTTTTATTGTAACCTCTGTTGTATTTGTGGGTGTTTATTTCCTTCATCAGGGTACTCCGTACAGCCAGCTTAATCCGATCAAATGGCTTGCCAATGTTTCGGGTGTTGCTCTTATTATCGGCGGCGTTCTTATGGTGAAGCAGAGACTTGATAAAAAAGAAGACCAGGTTTCTTCCTATAAGGACTGGTACCTTCTTGGACTTGTACTTACAATTGGCGGTACAGGTATGCTTACACAGATGTCAAGACTGGCCGGCTCGGGATTCCTATGCTACACATTCTACTATGTGCACCTGATTTCAGTATTTCATCTTTTTGCATATCTTCCATATTCAAAAATGGCTCACATAGTTTACAGAACTGTTGCCATGACATATGCAGAGTACGCTGAGAGAAAATAGTATTTAAAGCTCAGATTTAAAATTTAAAGGCCGGAATTATTCCGGCCTTTATTTTTTTGAGAGTAAAATGGAAAAAAAAAAGTTAAATAAAAATTTTCTAAGGTTTATTTTAATAATCATTATAATTGCTGTCTATTCCAGGCTTTTTTTTGCTGTTTTTTTTAAAGAAAAGTCTGGTTTTTATGCTGACTGTCATGGAAAAAAAACTGAGTTGGATGAGTTTTATGAAGAAGAAATCACAGGTCTGAAATTTTTAAAAATAGAAAGCGGTGATTTTTTTATGGGGAGCAGCTGTGAGGAAGAGGGGAGAAAATCAGATGAAAGCCCTCTTACAAAGATCTGTGTAGACGAATTTATGATCTCTGAGACAGAAGTGCGTGTGAAAGATTTCAGGTTGTTTGTGTCAGAGACAGATTATGTAACAACAGCAGAAAAAGAAGGGTTTTCATACGTTTATTCGCCTTTGACGGGGAAATGGGAAAAAAAAATAGGAGCCACCTGGAAAAAACCAGGATTTAATCAAACAGACGACCATCCGGTGGTTCATGTATCTTTTTTTGATGCATCTGTGTTTGCAAAATGGCTGGATAAGAAAATCAAAAGCAAAAGAGTGATGCTTCCTGCCGAATATCAGTGGGAATATGCAGCCAAAAAAGGTTTATTAAATATGAAAAGCATGGATGAAATCTGCTCCTACGCAAATTGTGCCGATCTTAGTGCAAAGGAAATTTTTCCCGGATGGAAAATATCTGAATGCAGGGATGACTACATATATACTTCTCCCGTAAAAAGTTTTGATCAGGATCAAAACGGACTTTACGACATGACAGGAAATGTATGGGAATGGTGCAATTCTGAGTATAAGCCATATATAAGCCGAAAAAATTCAAGGATTTATGGAAAAAAAAAGAATGTTGTGATAAAGGGAGGGAGCTTTTACAGCAAACCAGAGTTCTTAAGGCCCTCTGCAAGAGAACATTTGAGCTCAGGAGAGAAAAGAGCTTATGACATCGGCTTCAGGCTTGTAATAACAGGTGAAGATTGATTTGATATGAATGAAAAAGAAACAGATTTAAAAGAAAATCAAAGTTTTAAAGGTCTTTTTTCGCTGTTTTCAGGAAGAGAGCTGAAATCTTTTTTCAAGAAATATATTGCCTTTATAGTGGCAGTTGAAATTCTGATATTTATGATATGCTGGCTTTATCAGATAGGTGCTGCAGGATACGACAGATTCGGCCCGGTTGAAAGAGGATTCCCGTGGAAGGTGTATTTTATAACAGCTTTTCTTGTGCCTGTAGGAATTACTTTCATGTTCGGTGTTTTTATTGTAACATTTGAGCATCTCTTTTTTCACGGCAGAAAAGGTATCGGAAAAGGTGAAAGAGAAGATGAAAAAAGGACAGAAAGACTTAGGCTCTTCCTGAATTTTATTTTTCATTCTCCTTTTTTGACTTTTGTTCTGGCACTTGGTGTAATATCGCTTTTGTTTTTTGATTTTGACAGATTGTGGGTTTTTTTTGAAAATACAGGAGACAGCCTTTTTGAAAGCTTTAAAATGGTTCTGGCCGGAGCGGTTGGGGGACTTACTCTCCTTGGTTTCGGATGGCTTTTTTTCAGGTATAAGCTCAAAAAAAAGGAGATGGATTATCTGTTCAGGCTGAGGCTGGCTGAAAAAACCGGCGTGGCATGGATAGAAAAGGATAAGGTCATAGAAAAGGACGGAAAGATAATTATTCTGGAAAAGAGAATAGAGGAAAATGAGAATTTATATCTGTCCGGAATAAATGAAAAAGACGATAATTAACTTGACAATTTACAATTTGAATGTAAAGTATGTCATTTTGTAAAGATTGCAGAATTTTTTGTATAAAAGGAGAAATACCATGTATGCAGTGGTGGCAACCGGTGGAAAACAATACAGAGTTGAAGAGGGCGAAGTCCTTAAAGTAGAAAAACTTCCCGGAGAAGTTGGTGAGGAAGTGGTTTTAAACGATGTTCTTCTTTACTCCGACGGAGAAAATGTCAGTATAGGCCAGCCAAAGCTCGAGGGCGCTTCTGTCAAGGCAGAAATTGTTGAACAGGGCAGGTTGAAAAAAGTGATTATTTTCAAGTTCAAAAGAAGAAAGCGCTACAGGAAGAAGCAGGGGCACAAGCAGCACTTTACTGCTATTAAGATCAAACAGATTGAAGCATAATATTTTATAATGCAAGAGGTGTATAATGGCTCATAAGAAGGCAGGCGGAAGTACAAGAAACGGACGCGACAGCGCTGGGCAGCGCAGAGGTGTTAAAAAATTCGGTGGTGAAAGAGTTCTTGCAGGCAATGTTCTTGTAAAGCAGCTCGGAACAAAAATTTACCCTGGAACAAACGTTGGAATGGGACGCGACTATACTTTATTTGCAACTTCTGACGGTGTTGTAAAATATGAGAGAATGGGTAAGACTCGCAAAAAAGTAAGTGTTGTTGCTGCGTGAAATTTGTAGATGAAGCCTGGATAAAAATAAGATCAGGAAATGGCGGGCCAGGCTGCGTAAGCTTCCGGAGGGAAAAATTTGTCGCAAAAGGCGGACCTGACGGAGGAGACGGCGGAAAAGGCGGAGATGTCATAATTCAGGCTTCAGAAAACCGCAGAACCCTTTACAGATTCAGATATAATAATATAGTAAAGGCAGAAAACGGGCAGCCCGGGGAAGGAAGTTTAAGGAGCGGACGTAAAGGTCAGGATATTGTACTTGAAGTCCCCCCGGGAACTCTGGTTTTTAATGCTGAGACAAAAGAACTTATTCATGATTTTTCAAGTGAAAATGAAAGCTTCATAGTCGCAAAAGGCGGAAGAGGCGGAAAAGGTAATAAGTTCTTTACCACATCTACAAACAGATCCCCAAAATTTGCGCAGCCGGGCGAAGAAGGAGAAGAGCTGAATCTTTTTCTTGAGCTCAAACTGCTGGCAGATGTTGGAATTATTGGTTTCCCTAATGCAGGCAAATCGACTCTTATAAGCAGAATTTCGGCTGCAAAGCCAAAAATTGCCGATTATCCG
>JBFWJK010000081.1:0-14162 GCA_050253255.1 Desulfobacteraceae bacterium
TTGACTTTGATTTTAACAGACCCGTATGGATTGAAAATGAAAGCCCGGGGATCGGAGGTCTTTTTATTCCGGTTGGAATCAGAAAAAATATGAAAAATGCCCCGCTCATCAACATTGATCTCCCTGTAAAAGAAAGAATTAAGCGGATAACAAAGGAATACGGGAATTTTGAGTCTTGTCTTCTGGAAGAAAGAATAAACAAGATAAAAAGAAAACTTGGCTCTGACAACCTTAAAAGAGCCATATTCCATCTTTACAATGACCAGCTGGAAGAAACCATAAAAATTCTTTTAAGCTATTATGACAAAGGCTACTCCCATTACATGAAAAAAATTGATTTCCATGAGAACAACACTGTTATAAATCTTGAAAAAGACAGGCCATCTGAAAACGCCGAAACAATTTTAAACTTTTACTCATGCAAAACTTCCATGACAGGCAGCTCCCATTGATCTACCTTTATATTCTTTTTTCTTTCCATGTCATCATCATCTTCTTTTCTTCTTTTGACAACGGCAAGAACTCTTCCAATAATCTTATCTTCTTTTTTTAATACCTTGATCCATTTTTCAGCTCCGGCTCCTGACAATTTTGCAATTTTTCTGCCTTTTGTGTCAGTAATGAAAACCGAAGTTTTCCCGTTATTTAAGGTTTCAAGCCGGAAAAAAATCCTATCCTTCGGGTTCAGTTTTTTGAGACCACTATGAATTTCATGGTGTGAATCAAAAAAACCAGGATAACTTATAAAAAGATCTTTCAGACCTATCACAGATACTTTAAGTCCGGGCTTATAACCTTTAATGTTTGAATACTCTGCTTTTTTTTCACAGGCAAAAGGATAGTTTCTTAATTTTTCGGTATGCGGATTTTTTTCATTTTCCAGACTGTAAAGGAACAAGCCTTTCTTGGCCCTTGTCATTCCTACGTAAAAAAGCCTTGTTTCGTCTTCTGACTCAGCTCCCCAGACCTTATCCCAGCCTCCGTCTGTTATGAAAACATATTCGAACTCCATCCCTTTAACACTGTGAACTGTGCCGAGAAATACTCCGTTTCCGGTTTTTGGGTCTCTTTTTTCCTCTGCAAAAGCTTCAATAAAAAATTTTTTTAACTCGTAAGCTGAAACAGCAATTTCTCCGTTTATTTCTTCCCATATATCAAGAAGTTCAAAAAGCTGCTTTGTCCAGACATTTTCATTATCAAACAAACTTGAAACCTCTGCTTTTACTTTAGATGGCAAAATACTCTTTTCAATATTTTCTTCAACGTATTCAAAAAATTTCTGGAATTCTCTTACTCTTGTGACAGGAAAACCTGAATCTCTGTTCAGGAGATAGCAAAAAGGAATTTTTTCTGCTGCAAGAGCCATTCTTGCACTTACAAGTGATGACTTGGATATGCCGTTTCTTGAAATAACGGCAATATCATCATATGACAGATTTTTATTTTCTTTTAAAAGTCTTTTTATTTCATATGCAACTGAGTTTGCCATTGATTCATAATTATCGGCATAAACAATACAAACCTTGTCTTTTATATCTATGTCCTGCGGTTTTAAAATTTCTCCATTTCTTTTTTTATTTATCTGAATCGGTGTATCTGTTTTCATTCTGTTTTTATTGAACGAAATAAGATGATTTGAACACTCAATTATGGGATATGATGACCGATAATTTTCCACAAGATAATATTTTGAAGCATTATAGTCTTTTTCAAACTGCCGTATGAATTTTATATTTGAATTTCTAAAGGAGTAAATGTTCTGATCGTCATCACCTACTGCCATTATAGTTATTTTTTCATCACTGTCTTCTTCAAGTCTTCCGGTTACAGCTGAAATGAGTTCATACTGAGCGTCATCAATATCCTGATATTCATCAACAAAAATATATCTGAACTTTGAGAGATAATAATTTCTCAAATCTTCAATGTCGATGCCTAAAATATTCTTTTTCCCTTTCAGAATTTCTGCTGCTTCCACAATGACATTTTTAAAATAATTATTTTCATTATCAACTACAGAATTTTTATCCTCCAGAGAACGCCCGCAAATTCTCATTGCAAAGCCATGATATGTCATTACCGAAACATACTTTGACCCAGACAGCTTTCTGATCCTTTTCTTCAGATCCATCATAGTGTGATGATTGAAACATAAAACAAGAATTGCATTTGAAGGAACACAGTCATGTTTCATCAGCCACGAGCACCTGTGAACTATGGTTTTGGTTTTACCTGACCCCGGGCCCGCCAAAACTAAAATATTTTCACTCTGCTTTGCTGCAACAACAGATTCCTGAATATTGTTTGAAAGGGACTGAACAATTTTTCTGTAATCATCTGCTGTCATTGCGGTTTCAATTAATTTTTTTTCATCTCTGAAATACTTTTCAACAAAACTCTTGTGGGGCATGACAAAATATTCAGAGACAAAAACAAGAGCATTTTTTATTTTTTCTATTCCAAGTTTTGCATATTTTTCCATAACATGAACCTGGACATTTTTCTGACCATAATAATGTTTTAAAGGTTCATAGTCTCCTGAAGTATACTGTCTTTTACGTGCTTCAGGCAAAACTTTTAAAGTCATTGCCTGTCTGATTACACCGGAACCTGAGTGAAGTGTTAAAGCCTTAATTTCATGAAGATAGTTAAGACAGATTTCTGCTGCTGAAGATGCGTCAGGTTTTGAACTCTTATCTGAAAGACTGTAAAAAAAATCTGAATTTATTGTTTCATAAATATCTTCAAGAAAAAATTGTGCTAAAGCTTCTGCCTGCCCGTTCTGAATTTCAGGAGGCAGAAAGCTGATTATTTTTTCAAGAATTGTCTTGGCAAGATTATGCCTTAATAACACTCTTTTTTTAATCTCATCCCAGGGAAATTTCAAAAAAATCTTTATCTGTTCTGTCCCCCCGCTTCCTTTAATGCTTATGCTTTTACTTTTTTCCTTTCCTTTATCATTTAAAATTGATTCAAGAATTATCTGAACACTCTGAGTATTGATATCTTCAAATCCTGCAGATTTTAATTTCTGGGACATGAGCCTTAAGTTAAATATATTACCATTTTCTGAATTCTCATAGGCATTGGGTTCCATTTCCTCCATGATTTTTAATAGCATTATTTCAGCATCAGCAAAAAATTTAAGAATGAGTCTTGAATTTCTCTGCCCCATAGGCTTTACAAATGCAGATATTAAAAGCCCTTTTTTTATCAGGGAAAACCTTTCCATCTCAGATAAAATATTGATAATAAATTTAGAATTTTCAAATCTTTTGTCATTTTTAACCTGGTCGCCAAGAGATTCAACTATTGCATCTGCAGACACAAAATTTTTTTCTTCTCTGTTAAATAAAAAAAACAATATATTCTTATAAATTTTTTTCATATTTTCAGACAAACCAAGCCGGGATATTATTTTTTCAGCCTCATCAATATTTTTAACCAGAGGAGTTCCCTGAAAAACAATTGTTTTATTAAATTCCCTTTCTATAAACCCTTTTCTTTCAAGCCAGCTTACAGCTGTTCTTTCCTTTGAATCATCCGAAGCTGAGCTTTCTTCTCCTATAAGCCGGCTGATTTCTCCTGCAGAAATGACAATTTCAGGTGTTTTCAAGCCTTTTTTCTTAAGAAGCTTCAAAATTTTCTTGATTGTTTTTATACTTATTCTTGAATAGGAGTTCATTGCAAACTGTTTTGAAGCATCTGACTCATCATACATGAGAATACATTCCGCTTCCTGCAGATCACGACCGGCTCTTCCCGCTTCCTGAAGATAATTTTCCAGAGAACCGGGCATATCTGAGTGAATCACTATTCTGATATCTTTTTTATCTATCCCCATTCCAAAAGCATTGGTTGCACAGATAACAGGGATCTTACTGTTAACAAAATCATCCTGGATGTTCCTTTTTTCAGGTTCTGGAAGACCTGCATGGAAATGACCCGATACAATCCCCCTTGAATTTAAAAATGAACTTAAGGATTCTGTATCTTTTCGTTTCGAACAGTAAACTATCCCTGCTCCGCCTCTTTCTGAAAGCTTGTCACTGAGAGTATTGAAAATTATATCGTTTTTGGCTGAGCAGGTTACAGGCCAGACTGAATAAAGAAGATTGTCTCTTTCAACTCCGCCGGCAAACACTTCAACATCAATGGAAAGAACCTCCATAAAATGCGACCGTATCTCTTCCACAACATCTTTTTTTGCTGTTGCAGTATAGGCACAGACTAAAGGTTTTTTCTTATTTTTAAATGAATATTTTTTTATAAAGCCGGCAACATAAAGATAGTCGGGCCTGAAATCATGCCCCCATTTTGAAATACAGTGGGCTTCATCAAAAACAAAACATCCGATATCCCTTGAGTCAAGAAGTGATGCAATACTTTCATTTCTAAGCTGTTCCGGAGAAATATATAAAATCCCCGTGTCACCAAGCCTTACCCTTTCCATTACGGCTCCACGTTCAGGAAGAGTAAGGCTTCCGTTTATTGTATCGGCACAAACAGTATTGGTATTTTTATTTAAATTATCCACCTGATCCTTCATAAGTGCTTTCAATGGAGAAATTACAATGGTGAGCTCCCCCAGCCTCTCAAATCTGTGAAGAGCCGGTATCTGGTAACAGATGGATTTTCCTCCTCCTGTCGGAAGAATCCCAAGAACCGGAACCCCTTTTAAATTCGCATCAACTATCTGTTTCTGCAGAGGCCTTTTGTCCGGGAGTGTTCTAAAATTATCAAATCCAAAATAATTTCTAAGTATTTTTTGTGAATTATTTTTTTCACGGCAGTAAAAACAGTTTTCATCACCGCAGTAAAACCTGAGACTTCTTATTACTTCCTGAATTTCCTTGAACTCATGTTTTACCCAGGGAGGAATTACAGAATTACCTCCCGAAACAAGAACCCATGAAAGAACATATGCAAGAATAATTTTTTTTCTTTTGTCATAAAAGAAATTGTCTTTAATCTTTTCAAAGCCGTTAATACATATTTTATCATTTGAAATCTTTTTAAAAATTTCAAATGCCCTGCCTTCATCAGGAACTTCTCCAGACAAATAAAAAAACAGATCTGACATCCCTTTAGAATTGTTTACTTTTTCTCTTATTTCAGAACCTTTAAAAGCAAAAGAATAAAAGGATAGAAGTTCGGTATCTGAATTTATTCTTAATTTAAATGCATTTATCTGATCTATAAAAATTGAACGGGAAAGCTTTGCATCTTTTACAGGATCACTTTTCCCGGTTCTTACAATCTGATAGTCCTTAATAAGTTTGTGATATGGATTTTCCGGGAAAGCAAGCGGCGATAAAAAAAGGGTGTCAATCACCGGAAGCTTTAAAAAATGAGCTTCCGGGTAAATATTTTCAGCAAGTAAAAGATCATGATTAATAATATTGTGTCCAAGAATATAATCTGCATCTTTCGAAAATTCATCAAGTGACGCAAGAGTTTTTCTTATATCTGATATTTTTGACGCTCTGAATTCCCTGTTCCTGAATACAGCTCCTACAGCAAAGATTTCTTTACCAGGAACAGCTTCAAAATCAATACATAGCGTGTTTTGAAATTTTTCCTCTAAATCATTCATAAATTCTCTTAAATATGGATTAGCTTAATAAGTCAATTAATGAAATGAGGAAAAAATATCAATAGAAAAAGAAAATTATCTGCACCTGAAAAAAAATAATCAGGTCTTTATGCTGAGCGCAGGTTAAAAACAAAAAGAGCCCTTAAAACACAAGGGCTCTTCCAATATATTAAATGGGGGTAATCAGGCGTGGATTACATCATTCCGCCCATTCCTCCCATGCCGCCCATTCCGGGTCCCATGCCGCCGGCAGGGTTCTCTTCTGGAATTTCAGCGATCATTGCTTCAGTTGTAAGCATAAGAGATGCTACAGATGCAGCATTCTGAATTGCAAATCTTACAACTTTTTTAGGATCTATTACACCAGCTTCAAGAAGATCTTCATAAACACCTTTAGCTGCGTTGTAACCGAAGTTTCCTGAGTTTTCCTTAACTTTTTCTATTACAACAGAACCTTCAACGCCTGCGTTGTCAGCAATTTTTCTTAGAGGAGCCTGAATTGCCTGAGAAATTACCTTGATTCCTGCTTTTTCTTCTTCATCATCAACCTGAAGATCTTCAATAGCCTTAAGGGTTCTGATAAGAGCTACACCGCCTCCAGGTACGATACCTTCTTCAACAGCTGCGCGTGTGGCGTTAAGAGCATCTTCAACTCTTGCTTTCTTTTCCTTCATTTCTGTTTCTGTAGCAGCACCTACATGAATAACAGCAACACCGCCTACAAGTTTTGCAAGACGTTCCTGAAGTTTTTCTCTGTCATAATCTGAAGAAGTTTCAGCAATTTCAGCCTTAAGCTGCTTTACTCTTGCTTCAAGTTCGCTCTTTGCGCCTGCTCCGCCTACTATTGTTGTGTTGTCTTTATCAATTGTAATGCTCTTTGCCTGGCCAAGGTCTGTAATCTGAACGTTTTCAAGCTTAAGACCCATATCTTCAGAAACAACCTGACCGCCGGTAAGAATAGCGATATCCTGAAGCATTGCCTTTCTTCTGTCACCAAATCCAGGAGCTTTTACAGCGGCAACATTAAGTGTGCCTCTGAGTCTGTTTACAACTAGTGTTGCAAGAGCTTCACCTTCAATATCTTCAGCAATGATCACAAGAGGCTTGCCCATTTTTGCAACAGTTTCAAGCACAGGGATAAGATCTTTCATTGAAGCTACTTTGTTTTCGCTTAGAAGAATGAATGGATCTGAAATTTCAGCAACCATTTTTTCAGAGTCTGTTACAAAGTAGGGAGAAAGGTATCCTCTGTCAAACTGCATACCTTCTACAACGTCAAGGTATGTATCCATTGACTTACCTTCCTCAACTGTAATAACGCCTTCTTTTCCTACTTTTTCCATTGCGTCTGCAATGATGTTTCCTATTGTTTCATCATTGTTTGCTGAAATTGTACCAACCTGAGCAATTTCTTTTCTGTCTCTTGTGTCGGTTTTAAGTTTTTCAAGCTCTTCAACAATTTTTGCAACAGCCTTGTCAATACCTCTTTTGATTGACATTGGATTGTTTCCTGCAACTACAAGCTTTCTTCCTTCTTCGTAAATTGCTCTTGCAAGAACTGTAGCAGTAGTTGTACCGTCACCTGCCATGTCGCTTGTCTTGCTGGAAACTTCCTTAACCATCTGTGCGCCCATGTTTTCAAACTTGTCTTCAAGATCGATTTCCTTTGCTACAGTAACACCGTCTTTTGTTACGGTAGGAGAACCCCAGGACTTCTCAATAACTACGTTTCTTCCCTTGGGTCCAAGTGTTACTGCAACTGCATCTGCAAGTTTTTTAACGCCTTCAAGCATTTTTGAACGTGCTTCTTCGCTGTATAGAATCTCTTTTGCTGCCATTTGGCCACTCCATTAATTTTTTTGGTTAAACATTAAAATAAAACAAGGTGTATATTATGAATATAACAGGGAGATCAAATTACTCGACTACTGCGTAAATATCATCCTGTCCCATTATGATATATTCTTCGCCGTCAATTTTAAGTTCATGTCCGCCGTACTTGCTGAAAAGAACTTTATCTCCGACTTTAAGTTCCATTGGTATGGTTTTACCGTCGTTGGTAATTCTGCCGTTTCCAACAGCCACAACCTCTCCTTCAGAAGGCTTTTCCTTTGCTGTATCAGGGATAATGATTCCGCCCTTTGTCTTTGCAGGCTCTTCGATTCTTTTTACTACAACACGATCCTGAAGAGGCTTAATGTTCATCTTACTTCTCCTTATATTTAACTGTTAAATTGTTATTATTAATTAATCTTGCCAACGTGAAAAACTTTAATCACAAATTTTTGATTGTAAAGGCAGAAAAAACTATTTTTTTATTCTTCGGAACCGGAAGCCTTGCTGTCTGCTGTACTTCCTGCCGGAACGGAATCAGGAGCAGACGAACTTTCTTTTGTTCCTGAAGTGTTTTTACCGCCGTAATCTGTTACATACCAGCCAGTTCCCTTAAGGTGAAAGCTGCTCTTTGAAATAAGTCTTTTTACCGGCCCTTTTCCGCAGAATCTGCAGGTTTTTGGACCATCTTCTGAAATTCCTTGTATAACTTCATCAACCTTGCCGCAGTTTTCGCAGCCGTACTCATAAATGGGCATCTTGAATCCCCCTGTTTAAATTTGTTACTCCTTAAAGACATGTTAAAATTAGTCAGGTTTTCTTGGTTGTCAAGCCTTAAAAAAAATTTTTCCAGGTCTTAAAAAATCAGTTTAAAAAGAAAGCTGATTTTTAAAGAAATCAAACACTTCCTTTCTGCCGTGAATTGTATTTTTTTCCATTATATTTCTGGTAATTTCATGAACTTTTTTTTCCTCTGAAAGCATTTCTTCTTCGTCTGCCTCAAATTTTTTTATATACTTTGAAAATCTTACAACATGAACAAGCTCATGAATTATTATGTAAAAAAGAAAAGGCTCCCTCAAAATTTTGTACCTCTCAATCCTGTCAAGAATTGTATTATCCTGAATACATATTCTGTAAACAGTATAAACAGAAGAGTTGAAAGGACTGCCCCATGGCCTGGCATCATATTTTACAACCTGGGCAAAAACATCAGGCACTGTCTCATGAGCCCTCAATTCTTTCAATGTCTTGAAATCATATTTTATTTTTTTCCAGTCTGAATGAGACATCTTATAAAAATCAGCAGTCATTTCCTCTGATCTCGAAATAACCTCACTCAGGAGATTAAGTTCATTTTCAGAAAAAAATTTTCTTTCCATTCTTTATGATCCCCTGGAGTTTTCCCATGATTGCAGAATAATAAAAAAATTGCGGAATCAATTTGTGTATGATTCCGCAAATTAAAACAAGAAATTTTTATTTAAAAAAATATCAGCCGTTTTTTTCCACAAGCTCGAAAATAAAATTTAAAGCATCGCTAAGTTTTGATGGATCAGTACCGCCGGCCTGGGCCATGTCAGGACGTCCTCCTCCGCCTCCTCCAACAAGAGCCGCACACTCTTTAACAAGTTTTCCTGCATTGAATCTGTCTGTCAGATCCTTTGTAACACCTGCTGTCAAAAAAACCTTGTCTCCTGATTTTGCTCCAAGAAGGATTATTCCTGATTTAATTTTATTTTTAAGCTTGTCTGTAAGCTCTCTTAAAGCGCCCTGGTTATCAGCCTCCACTTCTTTTGCAAGAACATTTATTCCGCTGACAATTTTAATCTCATCATCAATATTTCCGGATTTTGATTCAGCAATTTTCGATTTAAGCTTTTCAACTTCCTTTTCAAGTTCCTTTGAATGCTTTATGTGCTTATCAAGCCTTGAAACAAGATTTTCCGGTCTTTCCCTGAAAAGAGAAGCTGCTTCAGCAAGCTGCCTTTCACGCTCCTGAACATAAAGTAAAGCCATCTGTCCGGTAAGAGCCTCCATTCTTCTTACACCTGCGGCTATACCTGTTTCCGATAAAATCTTGAAAAGACCTATGTCACCCGATCTTGATGCATGAGTTCCTCCGCAGAGCTCCATACTTACATCCTCAACAGAAACAACTCTTACCCGTTCTCCGTATTTTTCTTCAAAAAGAGCTGTCGCACCAGAATTTATTGCCTCATCCATAGACATTTCATCTACTGAAACACTATAGTTTTCTATTACTCTTTTATTCACCCACTGCTCAATTTTTTCTATCTCTTCAAGGCTGACAGGAGAAAAATGAGTAAAGTCAAATCTCAGTCTGTCATGGCTTACCAGCGAACCGGCCTGCTTGACATGATCTCCCAGAATATTTTTCAGAGCGGCGTGCAGAAGGTGAGTTGCTGTATGGTTTCTTGCAGTACTTTTTCTTTTTTCCTCATCAACTGCAAGGACAACAGTTTCACCTTTTTTTATTTCACCTTTATTTATTCTGACCTTGTGAACTCTTACTCCTGAAGGATCATTAACCGTATCAAAAACATACCCCTCAAATCCTTCTTTTTTTATTACCCCGCTGTCACCGGACTGACCCCCTGCCTGGGCATAAAAGGGAGTGTTTTTAACTACTATATCAACAGTTTCTTCCTGAACCGCCCTGTCTGTTTCCTGGCCGTCCTTTACAATTTTTACAATTTCTGAACTTGATTCAGTCGAGGAATATCCTTCAAAGTCAGTCCTGAACCCCTGTGAGGCAAGCTCTTTATAAGCTTCTATTGCAGAAGAAAAGGTCATGTCTTTTTTAGACATCTGTCTCTGCTTTTCCATGCAGGACTCAAAACCGTCCATATCAAGGTTAAAATTTTTGCTTTTCAAAACATCCTTGACAATATCAGGAGGAAATCCATAAGTATCATAAAGCTTGAAAATCAGATCACCGGGCACTGTTGAGTCATTTCTGCCTTCAAGCTCAGCCACAGCTTCATCAAGATGCTTTAAACCGAAATCCAAAGTTTCAGAAAATCTTTTTTCCTCGTTTTCAATAACATTCATGATAAAGCTGCCGGAATCCTTAAGTTCGGGAAAAACATCACTCATCATATCCAAGACAACTTTTGAAGTTTCATGCAGAAAAGGTCTGTTAAGCCCCAGCTGTCTTCCGTATCTTATTGCTCTTCGCATTATTCTTCTTAAAACATAGCCTCTTCCCTCATTTGAAGGAAGAACTCCGTCACCAATAAGAAAGCAGGCTGCGCGGCTGTGGTCTGCAATAACCTTCATTGCAACATCTGACTGCTCTGACTGCCCGGCCTTTATACCTGACAGATCTTCAACTTTTTTTATTATGGGAACAAAAAGGTCTGTCTCATAATTTGTTTTTGCACCCTGAAGGATAGAGGCTATTCTTTCGAGCCCCATTCCTGTGTCAATGCTTGGTTTAGGAAGAGGTGTCAGTTTACCGGATTCATCTCTGTTGAACTGCATGAAAACAAGATTCCAGAGTTCAAGAAACCTGTCGCACTCGCATCCCAGTTCACAGTCCGGAGAACCGCATCCGTGTTCGTTGCCCCTGTCAATATGAATTTCAGAACAGGGACCGCATGGACCGGTATCTCCCATTGCCCAGAAATTGTCCTTTTCACCCATGCGGTAAATTTTTTCCCTGGGAATGCCAATTATTTTATTCCAGATTTCAAAAGCTTCATCATCATCTTCATAAATGGAAATAAGAAGCTTTTCCTTTGGAAGCCTGTATCCTTCAGTCAAAAGCTCCCAGGCAAACTTTATTGCATCTTCCTTGAAATAATCACCGAATGAAAAATTGCCAAGCATTTCAAAAAAAGTATGATGCCTTGCTGTGTAGCCTACATTTTCAAGGTCATTGTGCTTTCCTCCTGCACGGACACATTTCTGGTATGTAACGGCCCTTGAATAATCTCTTTTATCTTCTCCCATGAAAACTCTTTTAAACTGAACCATGCCAGCATTTGTAAACAAAAGAGTCGGATCATCAGATGGCACAAGAGAAGAACTTCTCACATTTTTATGATTATGCTTCTCAAAATATTCAACAAACTTTTTTCTTATTTCCTTTGAACTTATCATTATATCAAGTCCTTACAAATTACTGTTTTTTTGTTTTAGCCTGTTCATCCTTTTCAGGAGACTTGTTTTCTTTCTCAGTTGAAAGCCCGAGTTTTTTTCTTACAGCCTCAAATATCTGATTATAAACTTCAGTATTTTCAAGAAGATACTTCTTCACATTTTCACGGCCCTGACCAATACGGTTTGAATTGTATGAATACCAGGCCCCGCTTTTTTCAACAATTTCAAGCTCTACTCCAAGGTCTATTATTTCCCCTGTCTTTGAAATCCCCTCTCCGTACATAAGGTCAAATTCTGCTTCCTTAAATGGAGGCGCAAGCTTGTTTTTTACTATTTTAACCCTGGTTCTGTTTCCTGTAAGCTCCTGACCGTCCTTGATCGGAGCCGCCCTTCTCACTTCCATTCTTACGGAAGAATAAAATTTAAGAGCATTACCGCCTGTAGTAGTTTCAGGGTTTCCGAAAACAACGCCTATTTTCATTCTTATCTGGTTAATGAAAATAAGAGCTGTATTGGTTTTACTGATTGTTGCTGTAAGTTTTCGAAGAGCCTGGGACATAAGTCTTGCCTGAAGCCCCATATGGGAATCTCCCATTTCACCTTCAATTTCAGCCCTTGGAACAAGAGCTGC
This sequence comes from Desulfobacteraceae bacterium, assembly GCA_050253255.1. Taxonomy (GTDB): domain Bacteria; phylum Desulfobacterota; class Desulfobacteria; order Desulfobacterales; family JACKCP01; genus JACKCP01. Next base: position 12,189 of record JBFWJK010000081.1, read on the forward strand.
CACTGAGTCTATGACAAGGATATCAACAGCACCGCTGCGGACAAGCATTTCAGCAATTTCCAGAGCCTGCTCTCCTGTATCCGGCTGGGATACAAGAAGCTCGTCACAGTTTACTCCAAGCTTTCTTGCATATGAAGTGTCAAGAGCGTGTTCTGCATCAATAAAAGCAGCAACTCCGCCTTTTTTCTGTGCTTCTGCGATTGCATGAAGAGCTATTGTGGTTTTACCTGATGATTCAGCACCATAAATTTCTGTAATTCTTCCCTTTGGAATACCGCCCACTCCAAGACTTTTATCCAACGCAACCGAACCCGAGGAAATAGCAGGAACCTCTATGATCTCACGGCTGCCGAGCTTCATGATAGAACCTTTCCCAAACTGGCGTTCAATTTGCCCCATTGCAGATTCTATAGCTTTTGCCTTGTCAGATGCCGACATAAATATTTCTCCTGTATATTTTTATTTTTTAAGTGTTTTGCTGAATAAAGGCGAATACTTTGCACCTTCCTTTAAAAGTTCGCTTTTATAAAATACTATTTCATCTATAACAAAAAAACCTGTTAATAAAGAATTGTATTTCCCAAGAATATCAAAAAGATTTTTTTCAACATCTTTCTTTTTAAATCTTCCAATTGTTATATGGGGACTGAAATGATTCCGGCCCTTTGGAAAACCTTTTATCCGAAGTGCAGTGCATATCTCCGATGCAAGCAAGGACAAACGGGACACATCCCCTTCAAGCCCTGTCCACAATACCCTTGGCCTTCTTTCATCAGGAAAGACACCGAGTCCGGAAAAATTCATGTTCAGGGGTGAAAATTTATCAAAGACACTTTCAATACTGTCTATGACTTCACTTTGAGACGACTCATCTATGTTACCCAGAAATCTCAGAGTCAGATGAATATTTTCAGGTTTCACCCATTTTACACTTTTAAGTTCATTCCTTAAAAGTCTTTGAAAACCTCGCAGTTTTTCACAATCGGCCGGTGAAATTTTTGCAGCTATGAAAGTTCTGATCTGTTCAGCCATTGGCATCAACCTGTTTTTAGTATTATAAAATCAGCCTTAAAATTGTATTTGCAAAAATTCCTGCAATTATATCATCAAAGACAATTCCGCTTCCGCCCTTAAAAGATTTTTCAGCCTTTTTAATCGGCCAGGGTTTTAATATATCAAAAAATCTAAACAATAAAAAACCGCATAACAGAGAAAAAAAGGAAATACCGATTCCAGACATTGCAATAAGAAAACCGGCAAACTCATCTATAACGACTTCTTTTGGATCTTCTTTTTTTAAGATATCAGAGGCTTTCTCAGAAACATATACAGAAAATATAATAAAAAATGAAATAAAAACTCCTGTAAAACTTTCAGGAATTAATGAAACTGCAAGGACAAGGGGGACTGCGCACAGGGTTCCCACAGTTCCAGGAGAAAAAGGAGCCTTTCCTGAATATCCTCCCAGTGCAAAAAAAAGAATCGTTTTTTCAAATCCAGATTTCATTGGTTCAGTTCCGTATCATTTGATGAATAGACATTGATTATTTCAAGAATGAATCTGGCACAGTCTGCCATATCCTTTAATGCAACATTTTCGTCAACAGTATGAATCTGTTTCATCCCTGTTCCTATGACCCCTGCCTTGATTCCCTTATGAAAAAAAACATTGGCATCGGCACCCCCGCCGATTTTTTTCCCTTTTAATTCAAAACCAAGATTTCTGCCCGCAGTTTCGGCAAGCCTGTATACCTTTTCGTCCCTTGAAAGAAAAACATTTTTAAAGTCTTGTTCAACTCTGACTTCCAGTGACGGAAAATCTGAATCCGGACTTTTCTGCTTCTCCTGACTGATTGCATCTTCAAAAACAGATCTGAGATTTTCTATGACTTTCTCAAGCTTTAAGGGGTCATGGCTCCGGGCTTCAGCTTCAATCACCACACTGTCAGCAACTATATTGGTTGCTTTCCCGCC
>JBFWJK010000082.1:0-14114 GCA_050253255.1 Desulfobacteraceae bacterium
TTAACCGCCGTTTATTTTGTTTAACCGCAGTGATTTCTGAAAGTTAAAAATCAATATCTTTTCCTGTGTGTTTTTTTATGATTATTTCAATTTCCTGCGGGTTCAGTTCATTTTGAGTTTTTATTTTCTGCATGTCTTTAATATCGATTCTGCCGTTTTCTGCAAAATTGCCGTTTGGAAGATAAATTGTTCCGTTCGAAAAGTCGACGGCAAAAGCTATTACTCCGGGGATAAGAAAAAAGAGAAGTCCTATTCCGTTTAAAACCGCAACTCCCGGATCTATCCTGCCTGAAACCTGACCTTTTCTTTCAGGATAAAGAATCGTTCCGCATGAAAAAGTAAAAAAAGAGAGAAACAATAAGGTAATTAACGCTATAAGTCTTGTTGGAAAAAATTTATTATTCATTTTTAAAACCTTTTTTTAAAGTTTTATGAAATGTCAGTTTTTTGCCGGTCTTAATACCTGAATATTTTATAGAGTCAAAAATTATATATATTACAGGTTTTCTTCAAGCTCTTTTTATTTTAAAAGTATGGAACATGATTTGTTATGATTATGAAAAAAAATTTCAGATGAACTGATAAAATTGTCATTTTGCAGAAATATCCTTTTTTCTTGAATTTATCCTTTTCACCGACTATACCGGTTCAGGATTATTTTCTGCATAATTTTTTTAAATAAAAAATAAATGCCGGTCTGCGTTTTTAAGCCGGCTTAAAATTTCAAACAAGGAGGAGACATGCCTAAAAGAGAGGACATAAATAAAGTTCTGATCATAGGATCCGGACCAATCATAATAGGTCAGGCCTGTGAATTTGACTATTCAGGAACCCAGGCCTGCAAAGCGCTTCGAAGCCTTGGGTATGAAATCGTGCTTGTCAACTCCAACCCTGCAACAATCATGACTGATCCCGGAATGGCGGATAAAACCTATATTGAGCCGCTTACAATTCCTGTTCTTGAAAAAATAATTGAAACAGAACGACCAGATGCACTTCTTCCAAACCTGGGGGGCCAGACAGGACTCAATCTTTCATCTGAACTTTCTGAAAAGGGGATTCTTGACAAATACAATGTCAAAGTTATCGGCGTAAATATGGAAGCCATAAAAAGAGGAGAAGACCGTACAGCTTTTAAGGAAACAATGGAGCGTCTTGGAATAGAAATGCCAGGAAGCAAAGCCGTAAATTCTGTTGAGGAAGCTGAAAAAGTTGCAGCAGAACTTGGTTATCCTGTTGTTATCCGCCCTGCCTATACAATGGGGGGAACAGGCGGAGGTCTTGTATATAATGTTGAAGAACTTCGTATAACTGCATCAAGGGGAATTGCTGCAAGTATGGTTCATCAGGTTCTTGTTGAGGAATCTGTTCTTGGCTGGGAAGAGCTTGAGCTTGAAGTTGTAAGGGATTCCAAAAATCAGATGATTACAGTTTGCTTTATTGAAAATGTTGACCCAATGGGTGTTCATACAGGAGATTCCTACTGCACGGCTCCAATGCTTACAATAAGTGAAGAGCTTCAGGAAAGGCTTCAGAAATATGCATATTCAATTGTTGAGGCAATTGAGGTTATAGGGGGAACAAATGTCCAGTTTGCTCATGATCCTGAAACAGGAAGGGTAACTGTAATTGAAATAAATCCCCGTACTTCAAGATCATCTGCTCTTGCATCCAAGGCAACCGGATTTCCCATTGCTCTTATTTCGGCTCTTCTTGCAAGCGGCATGACTTTAGATGAAATCCCTTACTGGAGGGACAATACCCTGGATAAATATACTCCTTCAGGAGATTATGTGGTTGTAAAATTTGCACGCTGGGCATTTGAAAAATTTGTTGGGGTGGAAGACAGACTCGGAACCCAGATGCGTGCTGTCGGCGAAGTGATGAGCATAGGAAAAAATTACAAGGAAGCCTTTTTAAAGGCGATCCGCTCCCTTGAAACAGGGCGTTACGGTCTTGGGTTTGCAAAGGATTTCAATGAAAAATCACTTGATGAACTCATGGCAATGATCTCAACTCCAACAAGCGAGCGTCAGTTTCTTATTTATGAGGCAATAAGAAAGGGTGCAGATCTTACCGAAATAAAGAGAAAAACCAATATCAAGCTGTGGTTCCTCGAGCAGATGAAAGAACTTGTTGAACTGGAAGAAAAAATTTTAAAATTCAAGGGGAGTCTTTGTTCTGATGAGCTTCTTGTTCAGGCAAAAAAAGACGGATTTGCAGATAAATATCTGGCAAAAATTCTTGAAATTCCTGAAAAATCAATTCGTGATAAAAGAATTGAACTCGGATTTCCTGAAGCCTGGGATTTTGTTCCTGTAAGCGGGGTTGAAAATGCTTCATATTATTATTCAACCTATAATGCAGAAGATAAGGTGTCTGTAAGTGACAATAAAAAAATCATGGTTCTTGGTGGAGGCCCAAACAGGATAGGGCAGGGGATTGAATTTGACTACTGCTGTGTTCATGCGGCATTTGCAATTCGTGATGCAGGCTTTGAATCCATAATGGTAAACTGCAACCCTGAAACCGTTTCCACAGATTATGACACTTCAGACAAGCTTTATTTTGAGCCTCTTACCACAGAGGATGTTTTAAGCATTTATGAAAAGGAAAAGCCTTTTGGTGTAATTGTTCAGTTTGGCGGTCAGACTCCTTTAAATCTTGCAGATGAGCTTGAAAAGGCAGGAGTGAAAATTCTTGGTACTTCTCCAAAAACAATTGATCTTGCAGAAGATCGCGAAAGATTCGGAGAGATTATCAGGAAACTTGGTATTCCACAGCCTGAATCAGGAATGGCTGTTACTCTTGAGGATGCAATAAGAGTTGCTTCCCGAATTGGTTATCCCGTAATGGTAAGACCTTCCTATGTACTTGGGGGACGGGCAATGGAGGTTGTTCATGATGAGGATATGCTCCGTCATTATATGAAGGCTGCTGTTGATGTTTCAGAAAAGCGTCCTGTTCTTATTGACAAATTCCTTGAAAATGCAATTGAAGCAGAGGCCGATGCCATAGCAGACGGAACGGATGCTTTTGTTCCAGCTGTCATGGAGCATATTGAACTTGCCGGAGTCCATTCAGGTGATTCTGCCTGCGTTATTCCTCCTGTAACAATATCAAAGAAAAATCTGGATACCATAACTGAATATACAAGAAAAATTGCTGTTGAATTAAAGGTGGTCGGACTTATGAATATTCAGTATGCAATCTTTAATGATACTGTTTATATTCTTGAGGCAAATCCGCGTGCATCAAGGACTGTTCCGCTTGTTTCAAAGGTATGCAATATTTCCATGGCCCGCCTTGCAACTGAGGTGATGCTTGGGAAAAAACTTTCCGATCTTGATCTGAAAAATTATGAAATAAAGCATTTTGGAGTTAAGGAAGCAGTTTTTCCTTTTAACATGTTTCCTGAAGTTGATCCTGTTCTGGGACCTGAAATGAGATCTACAGGAGAAGTGCTTGGACTTTCAGATTCTTTCGGACTTGCATTTTTTAAATCCCAGGAAGCTGCAAATGTTCATCTTCCGGTTTCAGGAAGTGTTCTTATTACTGTTGCAAACCATGAAAAAGAAGGTGTTCTTGAAGCTGCCCGTCTTTTGAAAGATCTTGGTTTTAATATTTTTTCAACTGAAGGCACAGGAGCTTTTCTTGCAGATAACAAAATAGAGTCAAAAGTTCTTGCAAAAATAGGCCATGGCCGTCCAGACATTGTTGATGCAATGAAAAACGGAGAAATCAACCTTGTAATAAACACTCCAAGCGGCAAGGAAAGTCAGGAAGACGATTCCTATATAAGAAAAACCGCAATAAGATTTAATATTCCATACATTACAACAACAGCTGCAGCTTTTGCAGCTGCAAAAGGAATTGAAGCAAGAAGAGCCAACGGAAGCATAAGGGTCTGTTCAATTCAGGATTATCATAAAAATATCGGTTGATACTAAAACTGCTCCGGTGATTTTAAATTGCCGGAGCAGTTTATCTTAAACATTGATTTTTTGATCATTTGAGTTATTTTTTCACAAGTTTTTTACAGATGTCAGGATAAACAATGTTTAAGCTGAATATCTGCCAGAAAATTAATTTTTCCTCAATAATTTGCCGTATTTTTATTCCATGTTCAGTTTTACTGCCTTGACATAAAAAAACCGATTACAGATAATTTGAGTAAGCAGCTCATTTTTTTCCGGGTTGGACAAAATTTAATTCCGGGGTGGCTCTGATGCCAGAAAAAACATTGATTAAACTTTCCAATACTACTTCACAGAGAATAGCACTTCCAGCGGTTCTGACAATTGTACTTTATGTTATTGTAATTTTTTTTATTTTTATCCCTCATATTGAAAAGAGCTTTGTTTCAAGAAAAAGAGAAATGATAAAAGAACTTACTGAAACTGTATGGAGCCTTGTTGAAAGCTACAGAGAACGGGAACTTTCAGGGGAACTTTCAACTGATGAAGCAAAACTCCGTGCAGTTTTGAGAATTGGAAAACTTCGCTACGGGCCAGAAAAAAAAGATTATTTCTGGATTACGGATATGACTCCGAAAATGATTCTTCATCCCTACCGTCCTGATCTTCAGAATAAAAAATTATCTGAAATTGAGGATAAGGATATCAAAGCCCTTTATTTAAGGTTTAACGATCTTGTCAAGCGTCAGGGAGCCGGATACATAGATTACAGGTGGCAGTGGAAGGATGAAGCCGGTAAAATGATGCCAAAACAGTCCTATATAAAAGGTTTTGAACCCTGGGGCTGGATTGTTGGAACAGGAATGTACACCGATGATATCTATGCAGAAATAAATGCCATTCGAAACAAGCTTATTGCTGTTTCAATAATGATTCTTTGTGCTGTTCTCATGCTTTCTCTTTATTCGATCAGACAGACAATGAAGGCGGACCGGGAACTTCTGAGAATTTTTTTAGAACGAAAAAAACTTATGGAATCTCTCAAGAAAAGCAGGGAGAGATTCAAGAGTCTTATTGAAACAACTAGCGACTGGATATGGGAAAGTGACGGGAAGGGCCGGTTCACCTATTCAAGTCCAAGAGTGGAAGAGCTTATCGGATTTTCAATTGAAGATATAATGAATAAAACAATAATTGATTTTCTCCCCGTGCATCTCAGAGGTTTGTACAGGGAGTCATATGAAAATATGCTTGTACAGGGAAAACCTTTTAAAGGGTTTGAAGTAACAGGTCTTGCAAAGAATGGGAAAAATGTTGTTCTGGAAATAAATGCAGTTCCGGTTTTTTCTGAAACAGGGGAGCTTCTTGGGTACAGAGGTGTAACAAGGGATATAACCCTGAGGAAAATGGCAATGGAAGCCCTTGAAAAAAGCCGGGACAGTCTTCATGCTAATCTCGAGGAAACAGTCAAATCACTTGCTTCAGCAGAGGAAAAACGTGATCCTTATACAGCGGGGCATCAGACCCGTGTAGACAGACTTGCCTGTGCAATAGCAAGGGAGCTTGAACTGCCGGCAAAACAGATTGAGGGACTTCATTTTGCAGCACTTTTACATGATATAGGTAAAATAGCCCTTCCTTCCGAGTTTTTGTCAAAACCGACGGTATTATCTTCACAGGAACATGAAATTATAAAATGCCATGCCGAAAACGGATATGATATATTGAAGAATATTCATTTCCCATGGCCTGTTGCTGAAATTGTGCATCAGCATCATGAGCTTCTTGACGGTTCAGGATATCCCAAAGGGCTCAAGGGAGAGGATATACTTTTCGAAGCAAAGATTCTAACGGTGGCAGACGTTGTGGAGGCAATGTCTTCACACAGGCCCTACAGGCCGTCTCTTGGCATTGAAGCTTCTCTCGATGAGATCCGCACAGGCAGAGGAATTAAATATGACGAGGCCGTTGTTGATGCCTGCCTTAATCTTATTCTTGAGAAAAACTTTGATATTCTTGGAAACGGAGAGTCTGATCTGCATTAAGTTTAAGCTTTATAATTTATTATTTCACTGCTATTAAGCATATAAACTTAAAAGAAAAAGGACAGATTAAATGGACGGCAGACAAAGAGATAATATAAAGCCGGGAATAAAAGTCAGTATCGTGCTTAAAAAAGATCAGAAAAGCGGACATCTGACAGGGGGAGTTGTAAAAGACATTCTGACGAATTCAAAAAATCATCCCCACGGAATAAAAGTAAGGCTTGAAGACGGTCAGATCGGAAGAGTCAAGGAGATTATCCAGTAAACCTAGCAGGTCAGGCAAACTGCGCCTATGTCGTCATGAGTCTTGAATCTTGGGTATTTTCTGCAGCAGGGGTCTTTTTTTTCAATATTTCTCACATAATCTCTTATATTTTCAAGGCCGCCTTCATTAAAGAGTTCCACCATTTTGTCAAAATTGTTTTCTCCAGGAGTTTCGCTTGGGATAAAAAGTCCGTCAGTAAAAAGAAGTATGCTTTCTATATTTTCAAGGTCTTCTGTTCCTGATTTCAGAAATGAAAAAAACTCTTTTTCACCGTTTAATACCCCGTAGTCGATATTCATCCTTTTTCTGACTTTGATTATCTGTTTTTCAAGCTCCTCCATTATTGATTTGTCAGTTTTACTGGAAATATTTTTCCACATGGTTAAAGTTTCAAAGTCATGGTCAAAATCTTTTACGGGAATTTTATATGATCCGTCCTTATAAATAATCAGAACAAGGCTGTCTCCTATCTGAATCCAGTTTAAGGTGTTTTTATCAATTTTAACAGCAGCAGCTGAAGTGCTCCAGAGATTTGATTTGTCGGACGTATCAACCAGATTTTCGGTCATTTTGTTTTGAATGGCATTGTTTGCAAGTTCTGCAAGCTCTTTAAGGCTTCCTTTTTGATTGAGAAAAATATCCTTTGCTGTGCTTGATGCAAGAAAACCTCCTGTAAGCCCGTTTTTAAATATTTTTTTATCAAGACTTGTTGCACCGTCAAAAACTCCAAATACAGAACCGTTTACAGAGACAGCATCTTCATTAAGTTTTCCTGTACCTTTTTCCAGAATATATGATATTTTTTCCATAACCTGCCTGCATCTTTAAATTTATGGAAAAAATAATATAAAGAATTTTAATATTCAAATAGGTAATTTCAATAACAAGAACTTTTAGGATAAAAAAAATAAATAATAGTAAATTAACAGGTAATTTCATTGAAAACAGACTCAATATTTTCAAAAATTTTTTTCCATGTATAGTTTTCAATTAAATTTTTAATTTTATCAGGATCTGTTTCAGGGTTTAAAAGGGATTTTTCAATTTCCTGATTTAAAACTCTTGAAAGCTTCAAAACCAGTGTTTCCATATCCTTTTCATAGGGCTTGTCTATTGTTTCAAGCTCTGGAAGGTCAATGAATTTAATCAGTTCAGAATCTGTGATTCCTGCAAGCTCTTTTGTGCCGGGAAGATCAGTTGTTATTACCCTGCATCCGCATGCAAGGGCTTCAAGTATGACAAGCGGAAGTCCTTCATAAAAAGAGGGAAGTATGAAAATGTGGGATTTTTTCATCATTTCTGAAAGCTCTTTATGGCTGAGCATGCCGCAGAAAGTTACGTTGCTTAATTTTTCCCCGAAATTTAATATTTCCTCATACTCTTTACCAGACCCTGTACCGGCAAGATTAAGATTAAAGGGAAGCTTATTTTTATTTAAAAGAGCAATGGAAGACAAAAGCCATAAAACTCCTTTGGAAAAAGAAAGTTTTCCTGCATATAAAATATTTACCGGAGGTGTTTGAGTTTTTTTCTGATATGAAAACAAATTTTCATCAAAGCCGCTTCCAATAACCTTTATTTTTGATTTTGGGATATTGTAAACTGCAGATATTTTATTTTTCTGGGAACTGGTCAAAGCAATTATTCTGTCTGCTTTTTTTAAGCCTTCAATCACTTTTGGTTTAATATGAGGACAGTTTTTTGCCTGTCTTAAATCTGTGCCGTGGCAGGTTATCACAAGAGGAATATCAGGGAAAAGCTCTTTAATGTATGAGGACATGAGCCACAAATGGTTGCTGTGAATAACATCGGGTCTGAAACTTTCAACGGCTTTTGTTATTTTTTCCCTGGCTTCTTTTTCATAGAGAAAAAGTTCTTTTTCCCCCATATCTTTAAAGCAGGTGCTTTGATATGGCATTACATCACTCATTCCGGGAATTTGAAAAGGAAGTTTTTCAGTTTCAAATTCAACAAAGGAGCAATTGTTTTTTAAAAGACTTCTTATGGGCTGAGTTTCATCATTCTTATGAATTTTGCAGAAAAGATAAGGCTCATGATTTTTCAATAAAGCCTGTTTTATCATTGACTGAACATAAAAACCGCTTCCTGTAAATCCTGGTTTCTGGCTTATTGAATACAATATTTTCATAATATTTACTTTGGTTTATTTAAGTTGATCGATTTTAAATATTTCCCTTAAGTCCAATATCATCTGCAACGGTTTTCATTGCTTCTATTGTTTCTGCAATAAGTTCGTTCAAATCCATTTCAAGCATTTTTGCGCCGTTTTCAATTATACTTCTGTCAACTCCTGCGGCAAAGCTTTTGTCTTTCCATTTCTTTTTCACGGATTTAGGCTTCATATCCATTATGCTTCTGCTGGGTCTTACAAGGGCAGAGGCATTTATTAGTCCTGTAAGCTCATCAGTGGCATATAAAATTTTTTCCATTTTGTGTACAGGCTCAACATCTGTGCATATTCCGTATCCATGACTTATGACAGCTCTTATATAATCACCTGGCCAGTTTTTGTTTTCAAGAATTTCCTTTGTTTTTTTGCAGTGTTCATCCGGCCATTTTTCATAGTCAAGATCATGAATAAGTCCTATTATTCCCCATTTTTCAGGGTCTTCACCAAATTTTGATGCAAAATATCTCATAACACCTTCAACTGCCAGTGCATGTTTTATAAGGCCTTCTGTTTTTGTATACTCCTTTAAAAGTTCAAACGCTTCCTCTCTTGAGGGCATATATGATTCTGTCATTTTTTCCTCCCTGAAAATAAAGGTTAATGAGTCTTTCAGGAAAATAGAAAACAAAATTTTTGTCAATGTCTTAATTGTTGAAAGAGCATCTAATGTCGAGACATCTTTGTTAAATATTGGCTTTATATACAGAAAAAACTCCTTGCCGTGTAATGGAAAAATGTTTTTACTTTCAGGGGTTTTATATTCAAAAAGGTATTTGGATATTGATTTTTATAATTCAGAAATAAAGGGGGTTTTGGTTAAACTGTTAATTAAGTTTTGACCACGGTTACAAAATAAGGTAAAACTTGCATCTCTTAATGGATGCATTTTTAAAGGAAAAAATAGTGAAATTTAAAAGAGATTCTGCAGGCTATGTTTATGCAATACTTGCCACTGCAATCTGGTCGGGCAATTTTGTCATAGCAAGGGGACTGAGCGATTCAATATCTCCTGTAAACCTTGCCTTTTTCAGATGGGCAACAGCCCTGTTATTTTTTCTGCCATTTGCACTGAAGTCTCTGATTAAAGATATAAGTATTGTAAGGAAAAACCTGCTTTACTTTATTTTGACCTCAATTCTCGGGGTTACCCTTTTTAATACTCTTATATACTTTGCAGGACATACTTCAACTGCAATGAATCTGTCTCTTATTTCAATTACTTTTCCGGTTTTCATAATTATAATTTCAAGGCTTTTTTTTAGTGAAAAGATTAAAATCAATAAGGGCATAGGTATTGTTCTTGTTGGGTTCGGGGTTGTTACTCTCATAACAAAAGGTGATTTTTTAGTATTGAAAAACCTTTCCTTTTCAAAAGGAGATCTTTTAATGGTTGGTGCTGCTCTTACTTTTGCGGTATATTCCATACTTTTGAAAAAAAAACCTGAAAATATAAGTCTTTTTGCATTTCAGCTTGCCTGTTTCATTATTGGACTCATATTTCTTTTTCCTTTTTTTATTTATGAAAATATCGGCAAAGAGATTATTCTGCCTTCCATGGAAACTGTCTATTCAATCCTGTATGTGGGAATTTTTGCATCTTTGACTGCATTTGTCTTATGGAACAAGGCAATATTGACTATTGGTCCTGCAAAATCAGGAATGGTTTATTATACCCTTCCTCTTTTCAGCGGGCTTCTTGCATTTATTTTTTTAAATGAACCAATAGGCCTGATTCATCTTTTTTCCGCTTTTCTCATTCTTCCGGGAATAATAATTGCAAATTATGAACCTCACCATGATAGTGAAGATTCTTCATTAAAAGAAGAAGTCAGAAAAGCCGCATAAAGATTTTTAAGATTTATCCCCTCCCGGTTAAGACTCATTTAAAGACAAAAATCATGGGGGAATCTATATCTTGAAAATTGTGTCTCTTAAGTATAAAATTAAAAGAATTTATCCATTACTGTAACTATAGTATTAAGACAGCACTCATTAAAAATGATTCATCATCTTCTAATTTTTTGACCGATCAGATTTGTGTCTCAAAAAACTTTTTTAATTTAAATCCGGGGGGTACATGGAAAGAAAAATAGCATCATCAGGTTTTGATCTGGATAGAATTTATGATCTCATGATTAAATTTACCAACAAGCAGAAAAGCTATGTAAATGCTCTTTCAAAAAACAAGGTTAAAAATGATCTTCCCGAGCCTGGGGTGTTGCTGGATTTTTGTGAAGTTTTTCAGAAGATAGCATTGAATCCTGATACTCTCATGAATATCAGTCTTAAAATGATGAAAGATTATAATCAGGTTTCGTCATCAATTGCGGAAAAAATACTTAATCCCCTTAAAAAAGAAGAAAAACGGATAAAGGATAAAAGATTTTCAGGAGAAGAATGGAATAAAAATCCTTTTTTCCAGCTTATGAGAGACATGTATCTTTTAAATTCAAAAACTTTGAGTGAAGCTGTATCAAATGTTGAAGGAGTTGAAGCCGGTAAAAAGAAAAGAGTGGAGTTTTATACAAAACAGTTTCTTGAAGCAGTTTCACCTTCAAATTTTCTGGCGACAAACCCTGAACTTTTAAAATATACCTTTGATAATAAAGGTGAAAACATAATTGAAGGAATAGAAAATTTTTTAGATGACGTAAGCTGCGAAGACGGAAGTCTGAATGTAAGAATTTCAGACAATACAGCATTCAGGCCGGGAGAAAACATTGCACTGAGCAAAGGAAGCGTTGTCTATCAGAATGATGTTTTACAGCTTATTCAGTATCATCCTTCAACAGATGAGGTTTTCAGGGTTCCTGTTCTGATATCTCCTCCTTTTATCAATAAATATTATATTCTTGATATTAATGAGAACAGCTCCATGATTAAATGGCTTGTGGATCAGGGCTACACTGTTTTTGTTATTTCATGGGTAAATCCCTCAACCGAGCATGCAGCAAAAAGATATGAGGATTATGTGCTTGAAGGTCATCTCGAAGTTCTTGACGTGATTGAAAAAATTACAAAATCCAAAAAAGTTTCAGCCATAGGATACTGCACGGGAGGAACTCTTCTTGCCACAACAGCTGCATACCTTGAGGCGAAAAAGATACAGAGGTTTGCTTCTCTTACCTATATGGCAACCTTGATAGATTTTTCCGAGCCAGGAGACATTGGGAATTTTCTGGATAAATCACAGGTAAAGAAAATAATAGATGATATAAAGGAAGTCGGATACCTTGACGGAAGGCATCTTGCCAAAACATTCAATATGCTTAAGCCAAGCGATCTTGTATGGTTCTATGCGGTTAACAGCTATATTAAGGGAAAAGACCCTGTTCCTTTTGATATTTTGTACTGGAATTCTGATTCCACAAATCTTCCTGCAGGAATGTATGCCTTTTACCTTCAGAATATGTATATTGAAAACAGACTTAAAGAGCCGGGCGGAATAACAATAGGAAAAGTTCCAATTGATATTTCAAAAATTAAAGTACCTTCATATTTTCTTGCAACAGAAGATGACCATATAGTTTTATGGAAGGCAGCTTTTAAGGGAGCTTTGCTTCATTCCGGAAAAGTGAAATTTGTTCTTGGGGGGTCAGGCCATGTTGCAGGAGTTGTAAATCCTCCTTCAAAACAAAAATACGGATACAGATCTTTTGAATTAAAGTTTGATTCACCTGAAAAGTGGCTTGAAAATGCAAAATGGGAAGAAGGTTCATGGTGGCTTGACTGGCATGACTGGAACATTGAATTTGCAGGTGAAACTGTTTCAAAAAGAATACCCGGAAAAGGAAAATTTAAAGAAATTGAAAAAGCACCCGGAAGCTATGCTCTTAAAAGAGTGGACACCCAGGTCAAATGCAGGGAAACCTGTACCTGCGGCAAGGCTTCCCGTAAGGGAATAACTCAGATCAGACCTTCGGTCTGATAAGGCTCATGCCGGCTTGTTTTGAGCCGGTATGATTGATTTTTTGTGGAAAAATATAAACAAACAACCCCGGTTTTATAAAAAACCTGAATCTTTGGATTTCACGAAACAAAAAAACAGATTTATCCTGTTTCTCCAGCCTTGAAAAAGCGTTTGGAAAAAAAGAAAAAAGTAAATTTTTCCCAAGCCTTTCGTTTGTTAGTTTTTCTCAATGAATATCTAAATATTTATAGTTTTTATCAATTTGACTTGCAGCAAATTTGATATTAATGCCTTTTTTCTTATCCTTTAGTTAATTTTATTCATTATCAAGTATAGAAGAAGGAGGCAGATTTGCATTCAATATCATGGGCAGAGAGCAAAAAATCAAAGTTAAGGGAAAAGTTTTTTTCTCTTTTGACAGGATTAATTTTTATTGTTCTTTCAATTCCGGCATACGGTGAAGATGATTTTCCAAGGCTTAATGTAGGATATATTTTCACAACTCACCACACACCTTTTCTCATGGCAATGGCAAACAATGAAGAATTTAAAAGCAGCGGAATCTGGCTTAAGCCTTTAATCGAAAAGGAAAAATATGATCTTGTCAAAGATGGGAAAACAATTGCAAGACTAAATATCATTGTTTCCAAAAACGGATCTGAAACAGCCACTCTTTTTGCTCAGAAAAGACTTGATATAGGTATCTCTTCCATTACCGCAATGATGACAGGAATTGACAGAGGTACAGATATAAAGGTTCTTGCACCAATGCATGTTGACGGTCTTGGGCTGGTTTTTCCCGAAGACAGCAAAATAAACGGATGGGAAGACCTTCTTTTACACATTAAATCTCTGAAAAGGCCTTTAAAACTTGGATATCACTCTCCGACAAGTGCTCCAAGGATTGTGATTGAAGGGGCTCTGAGTGAAGCAGGGTTAAGCGTAAGTTCAAACCCCAATGACTTCAATGCAGATGTCTTGCTTGTAAATCTTAAAACCACAAGTAATCTTATCCCGGCACTTGCAGGAAAGCAGGTTGACTGCTGGGTTGGACCTGCTCCATATCCTGAAGTGGCTGAGGTAAAAAATATGGGACATATTGCTCTTGATCTGAGCGATCTTCCTCCGGAGGGAAAATGGAAGAACTTTCCATGCTGTGCTGTGGGTGCAAGATCAGAGATTATTTCAAAATATCCGGAAGTTATGAAATCTTTTATATCTCTGATTCATGAGTCTGCAAAATGGAGCAATGAAAACAGAGGTAAAATGAGCGAACTGGCAGGTAACTGGCTGGGGCTGCCTGCAGAAGCCGTAAAAAAGTCAACAATTGTTTTTACAACCGATCCGAGCGAGAACTGGCTTAGAGGCGTTGGTATTTATATGGATACTCTTAACAAAACCGGTAAGTTTTCAAATTCATTTAAGGATAAGGAACTTTCCCAGGTTGAAAAAGAGCTGTTTGACTTCAGATTTGTAAAATAATTCTGGTCCGCAGGAAATAAAACTTTTCAGTTGATATTCAATAAACAGAAAGTGTCTGCAAAGGCACTTTCTGTTCTTTCATAAAAAGTAAGGCCTAAATTGAAAAGCCCACAGGGTCTTTTTTTTTAATATAATAAGCTTAAATCATTGAGAATTTCATAATTTAAAAATATGAAACGCTCAACTCAGGCAAGAATTAAATATATGATACATGATTTAAAAAAATTTACAGTGAAAAACATCTCCCTGCTTTTTTTTATAGCAGGCTGGCAGCTTATTGCTTTAAAAATCAATAACAGGGTCA
>JBFWJK010000083.1:0-14064 GCA_050253255.1 Desulfobacteraceae bacterium
TTTATCATGATTTCAACCATTTACCCAATGGCATTTTACGTGTAGCCTATTTTGGGTTGGGCCAGCTCAATTATCGGGGCACTGGATTCCACAAAATGATCTATCTGACTTACATGGAGAAATGAATACCCGCATGTGGAAGGCATTTCCGGTGTCACTTCCGCAATTACCTTCTTTGCTTTCAGGGCCGCTTCCATTGTGTAGTCAACAGAAACCCCAAGGCTTACATAACCTGACTTGTCAGGAGGAGAAACAGTAATAAGCGCAACATCCACAGGCAATATTTCATTCCTGAACAAAAGAGGAATTTCGCTGAAATGACAGGGGGTGTAATCCCCCTTACCTTCAGCCAGAAGCTTTCTTGTCTTAGGCCCTGCAAAAAGCGACCTGTGGCGGAAAATCCCCTCATATTCAGGAAGACAGTATCTCGACTCACCCATGGAAACCATGTGAACAATCTCAACATCCTTAAGGCCCTGAGCATTTTCTGTAAGAGCTTTAAGCAAAACCTCTGGAGAACCTGTTGCATGACCTGCAACAATCCTGTCCCCGGATTTTATATGGCTGACAGCCTCATCAGCACTTGTAGTTCTTTCCTTGTAAATTTTTTTCCAGTCCATTTAATCACCGATCCATGCTTTCAATTTTTTTTATAAATGCTTCAGCATGCTCTTTCCTGAAAACTGTAAATACATCTTCTGCCGGAAGCTGCTCAGGGTTTACACATGCACTTTCGCATCCGCAGACAACAAGGATTATAGCTGCCTTCGGGTTTTCATAATGAACAAACTCAATTTTGCCCCTAAGCCTTTCCTTTATTTCTGAAACAAGAGCTGTCCTGTCAAACCTTGAAGAACAGCCTCCGCAGTATTTCAAGCCTGCAAAAAGCATTTACCCTACTCTTTTATGCCGCAAAGTTTTTTTGCCACAGCCTGCTTTTCCTTCAGATTGACCTGACGGGCAATCATGATTCTCTGCGCCTGGGGAGAGCCTGCTCCGTGCATCGATTCGGTAAGATATCCGACTGCTGCTGTTCCAAGAGTAATGTTTTCTATAAGCCTTAACATTCTCATTCTGTTTTCAGTTGAAACAGAATTGTCAGCCTTGTAGTATTTTTCAATCCACTTGCCGATTTCCTCAGATCTGTAATCAGCTTCCGATGGAAGTGTAACCATGAGTCCGCCTGCAATATCCTGTGCAAGCCTTGCTATCTCATATGGAAATCTTGTGACATTCTGCTTGCACACATTGGCAAGAAGTGTATTTACAAGATATGTTCCGCTTGGCTCTTTATGACCTTCTGCAGCACATGCAACGGAACCGCAGAAAAGAGTTTCGTTCAGGTGGTTCATTTCAATAATTTTGTCCTTTACATGGGACGCTTTGTTTGCACCGTTGTATTCCGCAATTGTCTGAGCAGCTCCGATAAGAACATCACCCACTCCGGCCTTGCATGCATAGCTCTGACGGTGATAGGAGGCAAACTGCTCAACAAGCTGCCCTGCAAATTCGTGTTCCCTGAGCATGAAGATTCTGTCCTTTGGAACAAAAACCCTGTCAAATACAACAAGAGCCTCATGTCCTCCGTAATACTGATTCCCCCTGTCAATTGTTCCGGATTCAAGTTTTCTCAAATCACACGACTGACGGCCCATAATGTATGTTATTCCTTCAGTGTCGCTTGGAACTGCAAAGGAAATTGCATAATCCCTGTCTTCTTCACGCATTGAAATTGTAGGCATAATTATGATTTCATGTGAGTTTACCGCACCTGTCTGGTGAGCCTTTGCACCTGAAACAATTATCCCTTCTTCAGTTTCTTCCACAACATGCATGAACATGTCAGGATCGGGCTGTTTGTGGGGAGGAAGTGATCTGTCACCTTTGGGGTCGGTCATTGCACCGTCGCATACAAGATCGTTTTCCTGTACATACTCGAGGTATTTGAGAAAATTTTTATAATAAGATGTGCCGTATTTTTCATCGATATTGTAGGTTGTGATGGAAAGTGCATTCATTGCATCCATTCCAACACAGCGCTGAAAACAGCATCCTGTTTTGGAACCGAGAAGTCTTCCCATCTTTGTTTTCTTCACAAGGTCTTCTGTATTCTGATGAATGTGACAGAAACGGTTTATCTTTTTTCCTGTAATGTGTGAAGTTGCAGTCATGAGATCTTCGTATTCAGGCATGTGTGCAAATTCATAGGTAGCTGCAACTGCATTCATCGATGGACGGATAATCGGATCATCCACAACATTTTCAACCCTTTTACCAAACATGTAAACCTTGAGATTAAGCTTCCTCAGGCTTTCCTCGTATTGTGCGGCTGTCATTAACATAGTCTACTCTCCTTTATTTTTATTTATACACAAATATATACTTTTCTGCTTCAGGGAGAGTATTAGCAACAAAGATGCCGCACTTATAACTGGAAACAAAAAAACGCAACCAAACACAGAACAAACAAAAGATAGCACTTTGATATCAGATAGTTACAAAATCAAATTTTAAAATTTTTTTATTTGGAAGGATAAAAAACCGGGTTCAGAAAAAAGACAGAAACCTCAACATCGATGCAAAAACGCATCGAAAAAGCCTGAAATTTCAAAAAAACTTTAATTTTAAAGGGATTAAAAACATCGATGCGCCTATGCATCGATGCTATTGTGCATCAAGGTCATCTGACAAAGGGGATATATCATACTTCTTCATTTTCCTGACCACAGTTGACTGGTTAAGCCCGAGTGCAGCAGCCGCTTTTCTGGTGCTTTTTTCTTTTCTGATGGAAACTTCAATTATCTTCTTTTCATATTCCTCGATCAGCTCCCTGAAAGACCGGCTGCCGAAATCAGTTCCTGGGGAAATTTTTTTATGTTCCATGAATCCTGAGGGAAGACAGTTTTTGTCAAGAACATCTCCTGTGCTGACAACAACCATTCTTTCTATTATGTTTTCAAGCTCTCTTACATTTCCCGGCCAGTCATAGTCATAAAAAATGTCTATGAGTGAAGGGTCCATTATCTTTGAAAACCCATATTTTTTATTGTAACGCTCGAGAAAATACTTCACAAAAAAGACAAGACACTCTTTTCTTTCTCTTAAGGGAGGGACAAAAACAGGAACAACATTGAGCCTGAAAAAAAGATCCTTCCTAAACTCTTTGTTTTTAACCATATCCTTTAAATTTCTGTTTGTTGCTGCAATAATCCGTACATCAACAGGAGTCGAAACACTGCTGCCAACCCTCATGCACTCCTTTTCCTGAATTACCCTCAAAAGTTTTGCCTGAAGTGTAAGGGGAAGTTCCCCGATTTCATCAAGCAGAACAGTCCCTTTGTCAGCCATTTCAAAAAGACCGGGCTTTCCGTTCTTATTTGCTCCTGTAAAAGCTCCTGGAGAATATCCGAAAAGTTCAGATTCAAGAAGATTATCGGGAATTGCAGCGCAGCTTATCTTGAGAAAAGGTTTGTCCTTTCTCCTGCTGTTTTCATGAATGACATTTGCAATCACTTCTTTTCCTGCACCTGACTCTCCCTGAATCACAACAGTGGAGTCAACCCTTGCAAGCCTGAGTGCAAGTTCATGAACCTCCTTCATTTTTTTAGACCTGAGGATATAGTTTTCACTCCCCTCTATCCTCCCCTTTAATTCTGTGAGCTCTGTAATGTATCTTGTCTGGAGGTTTTCCATTTTTTCAAGCTCGGTCTGAAGCCTGTGAAGCTCTGTAACATCCCTTACATTTGTTACAACAAGTCTTATATCCCCTTTTTTACTGAGAATTGGAGTACCTGTAACCATGACTGTCTTGCCGGTCTTGATTTTCTGAATAAGAGTTTCGGGCTTTCCCGTTTCAAGAACCCTCAATGTAACAGAATCATTGTAATAACCCTTGTCAATGAGTTCCTCCATTGTCTTTCCAATGACTTCGTCTCTTTTAAGACCTGTTATTCTTTCATAGGCATTATTTACTCTTATGGTTCTTGCATTTCCGTCAGTCACATAAATTCCGTCAAAAGAAGATTCAATTATTGCCTGAAGCTCTTCAGTAAGCATCTTGGTGTGTTCAAGCTCAGATGAAATAAGCTCGAGATCTGAAATATCCTGAAGAACGGATATTGCCCCAACGATTTCACCGTCAATTTTAACCGGACTTCTGTTTGAGATAAAAACTTTTTCATTGATTACAACTTTTCTTGCCGATTCAGTTTTTCCGGTCTTTAAAATCCTGTGAAGTTCGCTGAACTGTACAACATCGCTTATATGACGCCCCTCTATCGATCGCCTTGAAAAACCTGTAACAGATTCCATAGCCTTGTTGCAGAAAACTATAACCCCATCCATATCTATTGCAAGTACAGGGTTATAGACAGTATCCATAAAAGCATACATTTCGTTTGTTATATTAAGTTTCTTGTTCATAATCAGAAATTTTTCATCAGTCTTTTAATTTTATACACGGCTAAATTATTACCCCCGGAAAAAGTTATATCATCAAAAAGCTTACTACAACCCCGACAATAAGAAAAAGAAGAAAAGCAAAAAACATCTGAAATTCAATATATCCGTTAAGCGGTGCAGCAAAGGTTTTTCAGTGCCTGATACAGGCTTTGACAAAGGGTTTTAACCAAGAATTATTTTGATTTTTAAATTCATTTTTTTTATAAAAGACCTAGATTTTAAAAAACCCGAAGGAGAATCTCATGAAAAAAGCAGTAATTTTTTTTACAGCAATACTTATCCCTCTTTTTTCCAGCAGCTCTTTTGCTGTACAGATTGCACCCTCGCCCCTTGCCGGACCTGAATTTTCCAAAGGAGTACACAAAGGAAGAGGAGAACTTGTATACATCAATTACGAAGATGTATACGGAGGAGGAGTTCAGGGATCAAAACGCTTTGCCCTGTCGGACAGATTTGCCATAACCCCTTCCCTTGGAGCTTTTCATCTTACCGGAGATCAGACATACACAGACAAGATTGCCGGAAAAGTTGATATGGACATGGACTACACTTTTGCCTCAGGAGGTCTCAGAGGAGAAATTCAGCAGAAAATGGGTCCTGTAAATTTTATTCTTTTCGGAGGCGGACTCTTCCATTACGGAAAATCGGATTCAGATCTGAAAACCGCAAACTCCAGCGGAAATGATTCAATAGAATCCACAGACAAAGGAACAGGATGGGAAGCCGGACTTCAGGCCGCTGTTAAAACAGGCCCTTTTACAACAACTCTTTTCTACAAATACGATCAGCTGAGGGTAGACACTGAAAATGACGACGAGCCAGACCAGGAATTCACATTCAAAAGCTCGACAATAGGTATCGACCTTTTGTTCAATAACGGCATAAGTCTTAGCGGACTTTACTCTGTTCCAGACGACAGCAATGAAGATGAAATCACAATGCTCAAACTTGGCTTCAGCTTTTAAATCATAATCTTAAAACATCATTTCAATACGGATATTCCTTGCCATTTATAGGAATATCCGTATCTTAAAAATAAAACTCTTTTTAGTCAGCCCGATTTTAAAACAATCAGTATTTCACCCTTTTAAAAAAATGAAAGTTCAGCCATGAAAACGGTACAACACCTATTTTTTATACTTCTCCTTACGGCAGGAATTCCTGTCCAGGCGGCACAGAACAACAGCGTCCAAAGTGCCCAGAGCGCAAACAGTGATATTCTGATGCTGATTGTCTATATTCTGCTCGCTCTTTTATTTTCCTTTCTTTGCTCCATTGCAGAAGCTGTTCTTTTAAGCATTACCCCTTCATATATTGAAGGAAAAAAGGAAAGCGACAAAAAGCTTTTCAGCCTATTGCAAAAAGTCAAGGAGGACAATATTGACAGGTCACTTGCAGCCATTCTGACTCTCAATACCATAGCCCATACAGTAGGAGCCATAGGAGCCGGAGCAAAGGCAACGGCAGTTTTTGGTCATGCATGGTTCGGTCTGTTTTCCGCTGTAATGACTTTCATGATCCTTTTTCTTTCAGAAATAATTCCAAAAACAATCGGAGCTGTTTACTGGCAGGGGCTTGTTGTTCCGGCAGCAGTCTTTATCAAGGGCCTTATTTTTATTCTTTATCCAGCTGTCTGGCTGTGTGAAAAAATCACTAAGTACATTTCAAAGGACAAAAAGAAAAACATATTCTCAAGAGAAGAATTCATTGCCATGGCAGCGGCAGGTGAACACTCGGGTCAGCTTGACAGAAAGGAATCAAGGATAATAAAAAACCTTTTCTGCTTCGACTCTCTCAAGGCATCGGACATAATGACTCCAAGAACTGTAATGTCCTTTTTAAATGAAAACATTAAAATATCAGAAGCCGCTTCAAAAGTTTCAAAACAGCCTTTTTCAAGAATACCTGTTTTTTCGTCAGGAGTGGATGACATTACAGGATTTGTTCTTAAAGACGACATTCTTATTTTTTCGGCTGAAAAAAAGGGAGACGAAAAACTCAGTGTATTGAAAAGAGATATACCTGTGGTTCCCGAAACAGTATCACTTGCAGTTCTGTTTGAGGATTTCCTGAAAAAACGCTATCAGATTGCAGTAGTTGTAAGCGAGCACGGAAGCACCGAAGGAATAATAACCCTTGAAGACATAATTGAAACCCTCATGGGAATGGAAATTGTGGATGAAACAGACAGCGTGGTAGACATGCGGGTACTTGCAAGAAAACAATGGATAAAACGTGCCCAGAGCATGGGAATAGAACTTCACGAGGAAGAAAAGCAGACAAATAAAAAATGACTTTCAGTCAATATTATCTTATAGTAGATATTATATTATCAACAGGTCTATTATAAGGATATTTTTATGAGCTCGACCATTTCAGCTGAAGAAAAACTTAACGCTCTGATTCTGGCAAGCAGAACTATTTTAAAGAAAAAAACATTCAGGGAATCAGCAAGGGAAATTTTTGACATCTGCCGCAAAATAACCGGGGCAGTTTCAGGTTATGTTGCTCTTTTAACCGAAGACGGCCATGAAAACGAAGTACTTTTCCTTGAGGCAGGAGGAATGCCCTGCTCTGTAGACCCTCTTCTTCCAATGCCCATCAGGGGACTCAGGGCAGAATCATACAAAACCCATAAAGCAGTTTATGAAAACGACTTCATGAACAGCAGATGGGTTCAATTTATGCCACAGGGGCATGTTAAAATGAAAAATGTTCTTTTTGCCCCCCTGAATTTAGACAGCAGGACTGTAGGAATAATGGGTCTTGCAAACAAACCCGGAGACTTTACTGATGAAGACGCCCAAATTGCTTCAGTTTTTGGAGAGCTTGCGGCAATTGCACTTGCAAACTCCAGATATATTGATCTTTTGAATGAAAAAACTGTCTGTCTTGAAAAAGCCCTGTCCGAGGTAAAAACCCTTCAGGGCCTTCTTCCCATATGCATGCACTGTAAAAAAATAAGAGATGACAAAGGCTTCTGGACAAAAATAGAGGAATACATATCAAATCATTCCCAGGCAAATTTTACCCACAGCCTCTGCCCTCAGTGTCTTGAAGAAAAATACCCTGAATTTTCAGGCTCAGAAGACAACGGCAACTAATCTGAGCTGCCGGGTGTCATACAAAAGCGCCCGGCTTTACCCTGTTTACCATAGAAGCATAATAAGACTGAATCATCATAATATCATTTTCAAGATTTCCGGTTGGAGTAACAAGAAAACTTTTTCCGTCAACAAGCTCGTCGTGGCATACAAGCCTTACCTTTGAAGGCTCGATATCAGGAAGACCGGTTTTTTCGGGATACTTGCCTGAAACATTCCTGTAAAAACCTTTTATTATTTCCATATCTTTTTCAATATCGCCGCTTGGCTCAAATGCAGGCCCTATTCCGCCGATCTTTAGTTTGAAATCGAGAAAACCCATCAGAATCGGAACTCCTGCCTCAAGAGCAACATAATAAAATCCTGTTTTCCAGGCATTTACCTTTGATCTTGTTCCTTCAGGCGGAATTATGATTGTAAGTTTTTCCCTGTCCTTAAACTTGTCTGCAATTGTTTTTACAAGATTGTTTGATTTTGACCTGTCTACAGGAATACCGCCAAGCCATTTCAGAAACCATCCTCCGGGGCCTTTGAAAAGAGAGTCTTTTCCAAGCCATGAGACTTTGAGATTTATTTTGAAAGCCATTAGAATTGTATAGAAAAAATCCCAGTTGGTAGTATGGGGAGCTGCAATTACAACAGCTTTGGGTGCAAGAGTCTGATTACTTACAAATTTCCAGCCTGTAAATTTTAGAATTATTATAGCTGCAAGTCTGAAAATCTGCTTTATTACCGGTGTGTTAAAAACTGTAAAATTCATTTTTTCTCCAGGGTATAATAATTAGAAACCCCGGATTATATGGAAAACCTGGCAAAAAACACAAGTAAAAGAATTGTAAAACAATTAAGATCAAAAATTGATGACCCGGATATAAAGCCTTTATTTTCAGCCTTAAAAATAAAAATATATCTGCATTATTCTTACTTATTGACACAGAGTCATTACTCTGCTAACCAGATATTATTATGAAAAATAAACTATTCAGCACATCAGGATTTTTCTTTTTTTTCTTTTTCGGGTACTTTATATACCCGCCTGAGGTGTCATTGGTTTAATCAAAAAACAAACCATTTAAAAGGCCGCAGGCGGGGATGCCGGCGGTCTTTTTTTTTGAGCAGATTTTCCTTTCACAAAACTCCATAAAAAAATTGCCGGACAAAAACCTGCAGCCGTCCATAGAGGAGGACGTATGTTACTAGGCAAAGCTGTACGAATGGAAAGAATTTTCAACAGAAATACAGGCAAAACAATTGTGGTTCCAATGGACCACGGAGTGAGCGTTGGCCCCATTTACGGAGTCGTGGACCTTAAAGCATCAGTTGATAAGGTGGCTGAAGGCGGTGCAAACGCAGTTTTAATGCACAAAGGTCTTCCAAGACGAACCCACAGGGGAGCTGGAAGAGACATAGGACTGATAATTCACTTGTCTGCAAGCACCTCCCTTTCTCTTCATCCAAATGCAAAAACCCTTGTCGGAACTGTTGAAGATGCATTAAGGCTTGGAGCAGACGCAGTTTCAGTTCACATAAATCTTGGCGATGAAACTGAAAGGGAGATGTTAAGACAGCTCGGAGAAGTCTGTTCCACCGCAGGAACCTGGGGAATGCCTGTTCTTGCAATGATGTATGCAAGAGGCCCGAAAATCAGAGACGAATATGATGTAGAAGTTGTAAAGCATTGCGCAAGGGTTGCAGAAGAACTTGGAGCTGATGTTGTAAAGGTTGCATACACAGGTTCCCCTGAAACCTTTGCAGAGGTTGTTGAAGGCTGCTACATTCCTGTTGTCATTGCCGGAGGCCCCAGAATGGGAAGCCACCTTGAAATTGTCCAGATGGTATATGATTCAATTCAGGCAGGAGGTGCAGGAATTTCGGTCGGAAGAAACATTTTCCAGGACGACAACCCGGCAAAGCTTGTAAGAACTCTTCACGGAGTGGTTCATGAAGGCTACAATGTTGAAAAGGCAATGGAGTTTTTAAACAATTAAGATCTTAATCAAATTTTTGAAAAGTGATTGTCTGGAAACGGGAATTTTTTGTTCAGCCACTAAATATGAAGTTCTGCAGGCTTTAGGAATTTGCAAGATACAATAGCAGACATCAAAGCAGTTCAACCCTGCCAGGGAAGATGATTTCAAATATAAAACACCGTACTTGAAATCATCTTCCTTAAATGATAGTTTCTTTTTTCCTGAAGGCCGGAACTTATAAACGGCCTTTAAATTCAGCCAAACACACAGGGAAAACATTATGAAATTCAGGCCATGTATCGATCTTCATGACGGTGTTGTAAAACAGATTGTAGGCTCGTCACTTTCAGACAATCCTGACGAAAAGCTTAAAACAAATTTTGTCTCAAAAAAACCTCCTGAGTGGTATGCCGGTCTTTACAAAAAGGACAACCTCAAAGGCGGCCATATTATACAGCTTGGCAAAGGAAACGAAGATGCCGCAAAAAAAGCACTTAATGCATGGCCAAAGGGGATGCAGATCGGCGGAGGCATAAACAGTGACAATGCTTTTTTCTGGCTCGATAACGGAGCTGAAGCCCTTATTGTAACTTCATATGTTTTCCATGACGGAGTAATTGACGAAAAAAGGCTTGAAAAACTTTCAAAAATGGTAGGAAAAAACAGGCTTGTTCTTGATCTGAGCTGCAGAAAAAAAGACGGCGACTATTATGTTGTAACAAACAGATGGCAGAATTTTACAAATGAAAAAGTGACAAACAGACTTCTGGACTATCTTTCAAAATACTGTTTCGAATATCTTGTTCATGCTGTTGATGTTGAAGGAAAATGCAGCGGCATTGAAACAGAGCTTGTAAAGCTTCTTGCAAAATCATCCAGAATTCCAGTTACCTATGCCGGAGGAATAAGCTCAAAAGAACATATAGATCAGATTGAAGTCATGGGAAAAGGCCTGATTGATTTCACTGTTGGAAGCGCTCTTGACATTTTCGGGGGAACAAACCTCAAATACAGTGAACTTGCTGAAAAATACAGATAGATAAACAATAAAAGATGCAGCAGGATTTAAAAAAAGCTAATCCCTCCTGTCATTTTAATCCAGAGGACTTTTGACACTGTTTATATCTTTTTGCATTACATGGGTATAAACTTCTGTGGTTTTAACATCGCAGTGGCCATAAGTCAGGGCCCTTATATTTACACCATTTTCATGCATGTGTGCTGCAAAAGAATGCCTTAGTACAGTTACACATAGTGCATCATACCTTAAAACTTCTTTAATCTGGTCCATTAATTTCAAACCGGGATTTGGCTTGAAATTTATTGATTGATTTTCATCAGACTGCCTTTGAATATTGAATTTATTCAAAGAATATTTTTTTATTTGGAAAATAAATCAGTTTTTCCATAAATACTTTTAAATATAAAATATAATGGAAATTTACTTTTTATAAAATCATGTAACAAATCAGTTATTATTCAAAATACTCTTTAATTTCAGGATATTAAAAATTTAAACTTTAATTAATTGACAAGATTTTTAAATAGTGGTTTTGTTATTTAAATTTACTTAAATATCTTTTTTTTAAAAGTGGAATTATTTTATCTTTATTTTCAGTTTTTCCACTTAAATATTTGATAAACTGGAAAATTTTCAATTACATAAGAGTTATAAGTGGATTTTTTCCATATATAATACTGTTAGGCTTAAAATCGAAAAGGAGTGATGAGATGCCAAAATTCAACAATGGTAAACCGTATCACGGATCTGAGCAAATTAGCGCAGGGAGGTTAGAGGGCGCGACGGGTGAGACTGATTATTTCTATTTTTTCTGCCCTAAATGTCCTGATCGTGAAGTCATGCGAATCTTGGAATACGGCGAACATGCGAAAGAGGCCGTCAATGAATATAACGCACACTGCAAGAGCAAGGCAAAGTATGGATTCACATTGGTTTTCAAATTGTATTGTGAAAAATGTGGTCACTCCGATTTTGTAAAATTGTCAAATACCGGATGGCAGGGTGGCAAGCATTCCGAAATTTTAAGGCGGATATAAGAACCGGCCCAGTATTTATCTGCGCCCAAAAGGATCAAACTATGGCACGAATAAACACGAAGCCGATAAGGCTCCTAATCTCGGTTCTTCTTTTGTATTTCGGAACTATCCCGTTATTATATGCGCAAACCGCGCAGGAAATTGCCCGAAATGCATTCACTTCGACTGTCCTCCTTGTCATGGAAGACGCCAACGGCCAGCCGCTTTCGCTAGGTAGCGGATTTTTTGTTCGTAATGGAGAGATTGCCAGCAACCTTCATGTTGTCGAAGGTGCCGCAAGAGGATACGCGAAAATAGTCGGTCAGAAACCAAAGTACGATATTGAAGGCATCACAGCTGTAGACCCCGAACGTGACCTTGTGGTTCTAAAGATTTCTGTTGCTCGCGCGCCTACACTCACCCTTGGCAGTAGTGACGCTGTTCAGGTTGGAGAAACCGTTTATGCCATCGGAAATCCGCAAGGATTGGAAGGCACCTTTTCTCAAGGTATTGTCAGCAGCATCAGAGAAGTTGGAACCGACAATCTTCTGCAGATCACTGCTCCCATCTCGCCTGGTAGCAGCGGTGGGCCAGTGCTCAATGGAAAGGGTGAAGTTATCGGTGTTTCGGTCGCGACCTTCAGTGGTGGCCAGAACCTTAACTTCGCAATCCCT
Organism: Desulfobacteraceae bacterium; assembly: GCA_050253255.1. Taxonomy (GTDB): domain Bacteria; phylum Desulfobacterota; class Desulfobacteria; order Desulfobacterales; family JACKCP01; genus JACKCP01. The sequence continues at coordinate 12,247 of JBFWJK010000083.1, forward strand.
TCGAGCTATTTGAAAACGCTGATTGGAAAGACTGGGCCAGCAAAGCCATTGGTCCAAGCCAAGCTATCGAAATCACAGCATTCGATTCTTGCCAGCTTGGGTGGCAAGAGCACAGAAGGGGTTATTGGAGAGAATTTCACCTATGACGGCACGTCTCTACTTACTGGTGAGTACTCGTTCTCTTTGGTTAACAGATTGCGAGAACCCGTCCGAGACATCTATTGCCTCGTTGTCTTCTACGATCTGGAAGGGAAACCCATAGATGTGGCGATGCAGCGTTACAGTGCCCTTATTCCCGGGGGACTCGCCAAACGGATAAAAGGCCGAGTAGACGAGAGCGTCGAAAAACTCAACAATCCGACTCGTCCTTTCCCGTATGTTCCCAATCCACCTCGTAGGCCGCGGGGAAGAGTTGATATTCGAATTCTTGGTTTTCAGATCACAGACTAAGGTCAAAGTCGCCTAACAAGTCTTTTGCAGCGGAGCGCAAAAAGCATGCGCCCGCTGAAAAGCAACGTTAGCAATCATGAGGATAAAGTAATGTTGATATCATTGTCTCAAAAAATTATTAAACAAATTCTGTTTTTATCCGTCATTATTTTTGTGTCTTTGGTTTTGTTTGGTTGTGCGACAACTCTTTCTTCACAGGCTATGCGAATACATGATGCGGATATAAATTTGGTTATGAATTGCAAATACTTAGGTGATGTTCACGGTTCTTCCGGATGGGGTAATCTGGCAGCTTCAACTGGAATTCAAAATGCAAAAAATGAAGCAAAAGAACTGGCCTCTGCAATGGGGGCAACTCATATAGTTTGGACCAATGTATCAGGTGGATATAGCCCTTACGTAACTGGTAAAGCATATAGTTGTAAATAAAGGGTATCATAGTGAATAATATGGACAAAATTGATAACTTGCATTTGATTGAAAATGGTTTGCTTCATATTCAATTTGAATTGACACGAGATAAAATCAGTTTTTTTAGAATTGCGCGTGAAGCTCATTTAATTCTATATCGCTCAATGATTGAAGCCTTAAAAGGTACAGCCAGCTTGCCAGTAACGGGTCGTCCTTCTAAACTTCGTAACCATAAATATAAAATTGGTGATAATTCTTGGCAGGAAATTTATAAAGTTGAAATTGATGGATGTGAAAAGGCATGGCGTTTTTCAGAGCAAGAAACGTGTGGGGAACCAGGCAAATCAAAGGAACTTAACAATAAAAAAAATTCAAAAAGTGATAATAAGTTTCTTATTGGTTTTTATGATGCTTTAGCTATGATCCAAGTTGAATGTTTCATGAAAAGATTTGTTAACAGCGAAATTGTTTACTTAGAAAACAAAGATATGAAATTGATCGAATGGCTTCACGAACAAATAAGAAGTGAATATGAGCATTTCATCCCCAAAATATATTTAGCTTCAATTGATGATCTTCTATTTGCTTCTATACTTTGTGTTGAGATTTCTCAAAAATTAATTTTCAGATCAGGTAATATCACTTTTCACAATATAGCGCCTGACAATATTAAAGAATTATTCCAAGACATTAAAATACAAATTGAAAGGGTAGCAAATTGCTAACAAATCAATAAACTCTGACTAAAAAAGCAGAGTTTTTTTAGTAGGTTATCTCAAGCGTTAGCATTTAAACACTATGATTAATAAGAAAATAAAAGTTTTTATTTCAGTAAGCGCTCAATAAACCCCATCTACAAAAGCCTAAAAAGACCATTTATAATACAGGCCATGAAAAATAAAACCATGGAGTCTTGTAAAAATGGAATCAAAATCAAAACGCTCAAATCCCGAGCTT
>JBFWJK010000084.1:0-14002 GCA_050253255.1 Desulfobacteraceae bacterium
AACTCCTGATCCCGGAAAAAAAATATCAGGGCTCAAGGTTGCAAAAATTATCAGATCAATATCTTCCGGTTTCCATCCGGCTTTTTCCATTGCTTTTTTTGAAGCCTCAAGAGCAAGGTCAGAGGAACCTGTAACACTTCCGGGTTCAATCCAGTATCTCTGTTTTATGCCGGTTCTCTGCTGAATCCATTCATCCGAGGTATCAATTATTTTTGCAAGATCATCATTAGTCACCAGATGCGGTGGTATATATCTTCCTGTTCCTTTTATTACGGATCTTCTCATTTTTTTCTCCTGAACTGAATAGTTTAGTTAAAAAACTGAAATTTTGAAAATTAAGTCATTCGCCCTGTTCAGCCTCTTCGGCAAGGCCGTCAAGCCAGGCTGAAAGAATGTCGTCAGCTGAACCAAGCTCTGCATGACTGCTTTCTGAATACAAATCAGGATTATAATCATTGTCTTCAATACAAAAATAACCTGCATTTGTTTTTAATTCGTTCTTGCCTGTTACAAACAGATTTTTGATACTTCCGCCTGTTCTGCTTATTTTTGCACTGTAACTCAATTTAAAAGTCCTTATTAAAGTTTTACTTTTATATCCCAGATAATGTCTATATCAGATTTCCAAAATAAAAAAGAGCTTAAAATTAAATTTTAAGCTCTTTTTATGGTGCCGAAGAGAGGACTCGAACCTCCACGACTCGCGCCACCAGGTTCTAAGCCTGGCGTGTCTACCAATTCCACCACTTCGGCACAACTTTTAAAAACCTTCTATACTTTTTATTTTTGCAAGTCAAGCTGTAAATTAATTTTATTTTATTGAAAATTTAATTGCCATAAAAATATAAAAAAAGGTATTTTGTCAGAAATAAAAAAGCTGAAGCATTATAAACAGATTTTAACAGTATCTAAAAATGATAAGGGGAAAAAAATGGCAAAAGCAAAAGCAAGGCACATTCTTGTCGCAACAGAAAAAGAATGTAAAGACCTGAAGAAAAAAATTGAAAACGGCGGCGACTTTGCAAAACTTGCAAAAAAACACTCTAAGTGCCCTTCAGGCGATCAGGGTGGATTTCTAGGAGAATTCGGCGAAGGTGAAATGGTTCCTGAATTTGACAAAGTTGTTTTTTCTGCTGAAATTGGTACAGTCCAGGGTCCTGTAAAAACTGATTTCGGTTATCATCTGCTTGAAGTAATCAGCAGAACTGAATAATTTGCTGCGGACTCCTTTAATACGGGATACTGATGGGGTCCGCTTTAAAATTTTTCAAATCACGTCCTGAAATTATTTTATCCGATCCACTCGTATATATCATCGCAGACTTTGTCCCACCCTTTTTCCCATATAATTCCATGTCCGTGATTTTCATATACTTCAAACCTGAACTCAGGTACATGTTTTGAAATCATTTTTGCCTGTCTGCTTAAAACCTTATGGGAAATAATTTTGTCTTTTTTCCCGGCAATCTGAAAAACAGGGCAATCAATTTTTGAATTATCTATTTCAGTTGATCTGCTCATATCCAGACCCCACAGGCTGATTTCAAAAAAAGCCTTTCCTGATTCTGGAACAAGCTGACAAAAAATTTTTTCTCTGACTTCTTCAGGCACCTCCGCACATATATAATCAAAACCCTTTTTTGTCGGTTCAAGAGGCTTTTTCCAGAAAAAGGGTTTCAAAACCACAGGCATAAAACCGACAGCTGCGTCCAGACTAACATTTAATATACCTCTTTGAGTTGCAGGGGTAACAAGAACAGCTTTTTTTGCCAGCCCCATTTCTGCAAGCTTATGAGTAATAAGCCCCCCCATGGAATGACCAATTACAACAGGTTTTGAATCAAGCTCTTTAATTGTTTCAGCTGCCGAATCAACAAAATCCATAAAACCGAAATCTTCAATTCTGGAACCTGGATTATTGCTTCTTCCCGGAAGATCGATACTGATGCAGTTGTATCCCTTTTCTTCAAAATAATTTTTAATATTTGACAAAAGAACTCCTCTTGCCCACATTCCGTGAATTATTACTATATTACCCTTCATATTTGTCTCCGGTTAAATCAGTTGAAATATTTTTTTTAAAGTCTCATGAGATGAAAATTCTGTATAATTTATGATACAATTACATATAAGAAAAAAAATTTAAATATTTTTTATTTAATGCTTGACTAATGAAAAGCAAAAGTATAGATAATTTTTCCAGTTGTGCCGAAGTGGTGGAATTGGTAGACACGCCAGGCTTAGAACCTGGTGGCGCGAGTCGTGGAGGTTCGAGTCCTCTCTTCGGCACCATGAAAAAGCCTGAAACAAAAGTTTCAGGCTTTTTTTGTTTTATATATCCTGGTTATCATAAAAAGCTGCTCTAAAATTATTCCCCTGCAATGTTATTTTTTTAATAAACAAACCTATATATAAATATTACAGACAGATGTTGATTTTTATTTGACATGGGAGTATACGAGTACTTATATTTTAGGCGAGCCTAACTTTTAGGCTGTTTTATGATAATGCCTGATTTTAAATAAGGGGTGTAAATGAAAAAAGTTTTGATTGTAAGCGGCAACAGGGAAAAATTTAAGGAGATAGAAAATCTTTTTTCCTCAGATCCGGACTATGAAATTTTCTTTGCTAAAAGAAAGGATCAGGTTCTGGATCTTGTGAAAAATAATTTTTTCACTCTGGCTGTATGTGATGAAAGCACTGCAGACGATTTTCCCGGCAAAAAATTAATTGAAGAAATAATTAAGATCAATGCAATGGTAAACACTGCACTTGCAAGTAATCTGTCTGATGAAAATTTTCATGAGTTCACAGAGGGGCTTGGGATTTTGAAAAAAATGAGTCAGAACCCTACAGAAAAAGAAGCTAAAGAACTTTTTGATTATCTTCAGATGATAATAAATCCGGGTGCTCATAACTGATACAATAATAAATTAAATTTATAAAGGGGATAAAATTATGGAAAACGGAAGAATTGCTGTTCCGTCAAACGGAAACGGCGGACTTGACGGTCAAAGATCCGGACATTTCGGCCATTGTGATGTTTTCACACTGATTGATGTTGAAAACGGTGAAATTAAAGAAGTATCCACAGTACCAAATCAGGGGCATGCTCAGGGAGGATGCATGGTTCCTGTAAACCTTCTTGCAGGACATAAGGTAAACGCGCTTATAGTCGGCGGAATCGGTATGAGGCCTCTGATGGGGTTCAGACAGGTGGGCATTGACGTTTATCACGATGATCAGAGACCTGAAATAAGACCTGTTGTAGAAGATCTTATTAAAGGCCAGCTTCCTGTAATTTCTGATAACCAGGTTTGCGGAGGCGGCGGAGGCCACCATTAAGTAAACTGAAACTGCGGGGATATCATGAAAATAGCGGTTACATCCAAAGGGAACACAATTGATTCAGAAGTTGATCCAAGATTTGGTAGAGCGGACTTTATAATTGTTGTTGATTCAGATACTTTTGAATTTGATGTAATAGACAACTCTGAAAATAAAAATGCTTTCAAGGGAGCAGGTATCAAGGCAGCTTCCAAAATAAGTGAATACAAAGCTCAGGTTCTTCTCACAGGATATTGCGGTCCTAATGCATTTACAACCCTTGAAGCTGCAGGAATAAAAGCATGCGATAATGTGTCAGGAACTGTTAAGGAAGCTGTAACTGCTTTCAATGAAGGCAGATACAAATTTCTGGATGCTCCAAATGCAGAAGGTCAGTGGACATAAGCTGATTTTATCTGTTATTATCTTTTTTAAAATAAATGCCTGGTAAACATTTGCCGGGCATTATTTTTATCTGAACTGGTCTATTTTCAAATTTGCTTAAAATGGATTTAAAAGCTGATTTTTAAATAAGCGGTATAAATCAAAGTTTTATAAACTGAAAAGCAGGTGAATCATGCAGAAAAATGTTGTAATTACAGGAACATCAAGAGGACTTGGACTTGAGCTTGCAAAAAAGTTCGCATCAGAACAATGGAAAGTTTTTTGCGTGGTAAAAGATAAGTCAGGACAAAAAATTATGGAAAGCCTCAATAGTGATAATATTGTTTCAATAGTTTCTGATGTTACAGATGATAAGGTCATGAATGATATTAAAGAAACAGTAAAAGATGAAAAAATACATCTTGTGATAAACAATGCCGGAGAAGCTCAGAAACCACAAAGCTTTATTAATTCAGATATTGAAGGGATTGAAAGAAATTTTCAGATTCATGTGCTCGGAGCTGTCAGAATAATAAAGGCTCTCTATTCAAATCTGGATGAAAATGCATCTATAATTAATCTTTCATCCAGATTCGGTTCAATAAAAAAGATTGCTTCAGGTGAGCTCGATCACATACCCTGTTCATATTCCTACAGGATTGCAAAAGGTGCACAGACAATGTTTACTCAATGTCTTGCAAGGGAAATTAAAGACACCGGTATAAAGATATGCTCTCTCCATCCGGGTAAGCTAAAAACAAAAATGGCTGCTCCTGATGCAGACCATGAGCCTGAAGAAGCAGCCGAAAAGATATTTGAATTAAAAGACAGAATCGAAAACGGTAAATTTTATTCCCTGTTTGAGAAAGAATTTGAAATCTGACTATATTTCAATTCCTGTAAGCTCCTTTAAAAGGAGCTGAGCAGTAAAAATTCCTGCTGCAATTCCAGGAGAATTTTTTGAGGCAGAAACATTATATAAATTAAAAGGCAGGAGTTCCTCCTTCACACCGTCCTTCAAAACTTCTGACACTGAAAGCCTTTTGCCGTAGGCATTTGCCATTTCACCGCCTGTATGATTTTTTATATCTATGCTCGATATAATCTCTATGAACGAAATATATTCCTTTATTCCTTCAAAAATATTTTTTTCCAGAATATCAGCAATGTCTGAAGCAAGCCTATCCTTAAATTCTTTAAATTTTTCATCGTCATTTTCAAAAATTTCTTTTTCCTGATTATAATTTCCCGGACAGAAAATTATTAAAGCGTCATCAGTATTTTTGTCAGACCTGCCAAAACCATTTGCAGTGGGAGAGGCTATAAAAAGCATCTGGGGCATTTTTAAAACGTCGGGATTGTTGTAATCAGTTTTATTACCGGTCTGCCACCAGAAATTTTTACCTTTTAAATCCTTTATTTTTTCATACCCGGGTTTAAGTCCTATGCAGCATGAAATAATTGAGTTTGAAGGTGCATAATCATATTCTCCATAAAATTTTTCATTTTTTATCAGACCGGCAGTAAGTCTTGGAGAAATATCGGAAAAAACAGCATCACACTCATAGAATGAACCGTCTGAACACAAAACTCCGGTAATTTTTTCACCATCGACTTTAATTTCAACAGCTTTCTTCCCTTTTTCCACACTTCCTCCGCAATTTTTTACAACTTCTGCCATTGAATTAAAAAAATGATCAAAACCTTTCTCAGGATACCAGGCTCCTTCATGATAATTACCAGTCCCTATAATATATGCTATTGCAGACATTTCTTCTTCATTTTCAGCAAAAATACCGCCGTGGCCGTATAAAATTCTTCTGACCTGGGGACTTAAACTGTATTGATCAAAAAATTCTTCCAGGCTCTGATAAATTGTTCTGCCCAGTTTGAGCTTCATGGACATGTTTATGTTTCCGGCTGCAAGAAATTTGGTTGCAAGAAGAAATCTTCCTTCTGCTGATGAATTTTTTTTAAAAAAAGATTTATAAATATTAAAAATTGAAATCATGTCGGAAAAAAAATCAATGATATTTTCTTTTTCATCCGGAAATAGATTTATAAGGTCATCTTCAAATCTTTTTAGTCCCATAGGTACATGGAAATTTACAAAACAGTAGTTTCCCTTTTCTTTTTTATTTCCTATGAAAATATTTTCAAAACTGTCCCTGTCCATTGGAAGAAATTTATTTGACTCATTTAATCCGGTATATTTTAAAAACCTGTCTCCGGTCTGACCTTCACCAAATTCCCATACATACTGCGGGCCCATTGAAAAACTAAGCCCTCCTATCCTGAGACATCTTCCATGGCCTCCGATATACTGGTCATTCATTTCCAGTACATTTACAATGTGCCCCTGTTTTGCAAAAAGAACAGCTGAAGCCATTCCTCCTATCCCGCTTCCTATTACAACAATTTTTTTTGATCCTTTTTCCCAGTACTCGTGGTCCTTTTTTGTAAAAAAAGGAATTTTGAGTTCTTTTTTCAACTCATGAAATTTATGTTCTGATTTCTTTTTTGAAAGTTCAATTATTTCTGAAATATTCATTACAACTCCACAATTGCTGATTAATTAATTTAAAAAACTATTTATCTTTATTAAAATTTCAACTTTTTCATTATTGTGTAAACAAAATTTAAAAACCTCTTTTTGGTACTGCATTTTTTCCTTCAGCTCTTTCAGCTTAAAAAAGCTGAGCTGTCACGACTCTTCAGATGATAATTGATTTGAATAAGTATAAAACACAATTTTTTTTATGAAATCTTGACAAAATAATTGTAAAAATTTATTTTTAACATGAACGTACGTTCGTACAGAACCATTCAGGAGAAAATTTATGAGCTTATCAGACAGACAGGAAAAGATTATTTCAACAGCAAAACAGCTTTTTTCGGAAAAAGGATATTCAGCTACCGGAATAAGAGAAATTGCCCAGAAATCAGGACTTTCCCTCGGCAATTTTTACAACTACTTCAAAAATAAGGAAGAACTTTTTAAACATCTGATAGATGCGGAGAATATTGTTGAATCTCTTTCACATATCCCCGCTCTTGTTCAGGAAGATTTCCCAGATAACTTTAACAGAATTATTCTTGAAATAAAAAAAGTTGTTGATATGAATCAGGAACTTTACAGACTTATACTCATTGATCTGATTGAATTCGGAGGGGCCAGTACAGACAGAATTCTCAACAGATTAATTGAATTTTCCAACACTGTTTTCAATGAAAATATAAAAGACAGACTTGTTGGAATTAAAATCAAGGAAATAGATTATCATTTTTACCTGAAATATTTTGTTTCATCAATCCTTCCTCTTTTTATTATCAACAATATTCTACCGTCGGGCGACATGAAGGATTATGACGATGAAAAAATTTCATCTTTGATTGCAGAAGTTCTGCTCAACGGAATTAAATTATGAAAATAAAACTTTCACATCTTTTTGTATCTATTCTTTTTTTTTCCTACCTTTTTTCCTTTACTGCCTACGCTTCACAAGATCCTTTCGCTGATTTTGAAAGTTTTGAAAATACTAGTGCAAAATTTAATTTTAACGGGAGTCTGGAATTCAGAGGTCTTTACTCTCCTGAGAATAATCAGGATTCCGGCGGGTACAATAATTATGAGCTGAAAACCAACCTTAATTTCAGATACGGAACAACAGATTTTTACATTCAGGCAGACATCAATGTTTTCAATGATATCGACAATGAATCGGAATATCTGGACAGTTATTCCCATGACAAAGAATCTGATTTTTCAAGAAACGGCACTTTTTCTTCCAGAAATTCAGAAATCAGTCCCCGTGAGTTTTATATAAATTATGAAAAAGGCGGCATAAGGCTCAGGGCAGGAAATCAGCTGTATCACTGGGGAACGGCTGATGTAATAAACCCGGCTTCGTATTTCAATCCTTATGATCTCAGAAAATTCATATTTAACAACAAGGACAATGAATTAAATATAAGTGTATTTTCATTTTCAGCTGAAGTTTTTTCAGGCAGTGACTCCCTTGAACTGGTATTAGTGCCTTTTCATACCCCTTCCAGAATGCCGGTTTCACAAAGTTTCTGGGGAATAAACTACAGGGAAGGCCCGTTTCCTGTAATTCTTGATAAAGAAGCAAAACTTGATCATGACATTTCCGGAAGCGCAGCCGGAATCAGATATTACAAAAATATCAACGGCTTTGATACTCACCTGAGTCTGTTCAGAGGTCCTGACAAAACTCCGTATTTTCTCCCGGAAAAAACCGAGTCTCAACCTGGTAAACCGGTTTCGATAGTTGTTAAACCCGAGACAAAACCGCTTAGCATGGCCGGAATAGCAGTTTCAAATACAATGGGCAGATTTATTTTTCAGTGTGAAGCAGTATATTCTCCTGACAAGCCCGGAGTGGTTGACAAAAACATTAGCAGCTCTCCCATTGAAACTATTCTTCCCTTTGAAACAAAAAGATCTGACTTTTTTTCTTTTTCTGCAGGATTCAACTATTTTTTACCATTTTCTCCAAGCAAAGAAGGTATTTTTACCTTTGAGTGGAATAAATCAGAATTTCTTGACAAAACAATAATGAAGCCGTTTTTTTCAGATGTTTTTTACATCCGGATCTCAGAAAAATTTCTCCATAATAAACTTGAAGCCTCAGTTTCAGCAGTCTTAAACAGAGCTGACTCCTTTTATGCAGGCGTGCCACTTATAAAATACAAAATATCAGATACAGTTAATACTGAACTCACATATACATTCATCAAAAGTAAAAATAACGAAGTTTTTTCCGGCTATAATAAAAACGACTTTTTTGAATGGAGGCTTTGTTATGAATTTTAAAATACCGGTTATTTTATTCATTTTTATTTTTTTATTTTCAGCCTGTGACAGCGAAACAGAAAACGAAGTCGTCATAGAGGGGGAAATATCTGTTCCCTCACAATATATTGATAAAATAAAAGGGCCTGTTTTTACAGCTGTATCAAAAACCGATGACATAGAGGCTCTGGAAAATGACCCGGCCAGATACATTGAAGCAATTGCACAGGCAGATATTGATACTGGCAGATATTCTCTAAGCCTTAAAAATACAGGAATTTTACCCGGAGATGAGGTTTTTCTTTTTGCGTTTGCCGACAACGATTATAAGGGGTGGATACCCAATCCTACAAAAGGTGATCTAATGGGTGTTTTTACAGATAAAGACAGTTTCAGGCTCATGTATACTGCTGGTTCGGATAAAAACCCCGATATTATTCTTAACAGAATTCATTACGGCACTGAATTTATTGTGACAGGTTTTATTGATTCATATGAAAATGGAGATGTTATTCTGATTGCCTATTCAGGAAATTTCGATTCTGCTGATTTCTCTTCAATAAATGCGGATAATATTTATGCATATAAAAAACTGAAAAACTTTAAGTATCCTCAGAATTTTACCATCAATATTCTGCCTTACGGACTTGACCCTGAAAATTCAGAATTATTTATAATCGGACTTCTGGATAAAAACAAAAATTCAATCCCCGATGAAGGAGACATAATCGGTTTTGCTTTGACAAGTGATGATCGCAGCGAAATAAAACCTGTAAAAATTGATAATTATACTGTTTACTGCGGTGTAATAGAGTTTGACATACCTGTTAATACAAAAGCAGACTATACAGATTCAATAACGGTCAAAGGCTCATTCAATCCGCCTGATAACTATACAATAAACAGTCCTCCGGTTTTTACAGCTGCTGTAAAATCAACGGATTTAAGCGAAGCAGCTGAAATAATAAATAATCTTTCTGTAGAAAAATTTGACTTTTCAAGGGTTGAGCCAGGAAAAACGGATTTCAATCTCTGTCTGAGCTCAAAAAAATTCAAACCAGAAGACCAGGTGATTATCTTTGCTCTATGGGATAAAGATTATAAATCAGGACTTCCGTCTTTAAATTATGGGGATATGATCGGAGTTCTTTCAGATAAAAAAAATTTTTCCTACACATCGGTATTGCAGGAATCTGAAAATACAATTTATTCATCCAAAGCCGGAGATTTTCTTTTTAACAATGAACCAGGTTTTTCCTTCAGCATAGACAGAAATTTTTATGACTATAATTTATTCATAAAATTTAAACTCGAAAAAGGCTCACTTTCTGATGAAGAATTTACAAACGGAGCAAATATTGTCCTCACGGCAGTTTATGAAGAAGGTGAAGTTGGCCCCGGATATGAAATTGAAATGGATAAGGTTGTTGCAGTCTCAAGTGAGCGTCTTAAGACAGATGGTGATTTTTCATCTTACTGTAAACTTCTATTATTGCCTGCTCTTAATTCAGAGATTCCTGTTGAAAAAGACAATGAGTTTATTCTTGATAACATTTATATTTTTGCTCTTCTGGATGAAAACAACAACGGAAAGCAGGATGATGGAGAAAAAACAGCCTATTACTGGAAACAATTTGAATTTTTAGGAATTCCGATTCCGGGAACCTATGTGCCGGCACCTGTCAAAATACCGGGGGAGACGGGACTGATCCTTGATAAAACTGTCAGATTCAACTGAAAGGAAAAGGCTTCTAAATGGAACGATATATAAATTTTGTCATGAAAAATCCAGTTAAGGTCATTTTGTTTATTTTTGCTGTAACAGCATTCTTTGCACAGGGCCTTTTTAAAATAGAATTTGAGAGCTCACTTGACTCTGTAATGCCCAAAAAAGATGAACAGTATATTTTAAATGAAAAAATTAAAAAAATTCATGGGAATAACGGCAAATTTGTAATTGCAGCTGTTTCATCAAAAAATGTAATGAGACATGATTTTCTCAAATCATTTGAAAATCTGCACCAGGATCTTGAAGAATATAAAAAATATGACAGTGCAAAGGAAAGTAAAAGACTTGAAATTTTAAAACAGGCAGAATCATACGGTCAGATTCATAAAACCGAACTGCTGCAGAAATTCAGCGAAGATCAGATATTTACAAGATATCTTCTAAGAGCTTTTAAAATACTTAAAACAGACCCGGAAATCCTTGGCCGTAAAGAACTGGCTCAGATCGTAAAAAAAGCTGAAACTTCAAAAAAAATAAAAGAAAGCAGAATAATCGATCTTATTGTGTCTCCCTATACAATCAGAGACATAAAAGGTGAAAACGATTATCTCATTACTTTTGATCTTATTGAAAAAGACGTATACGGCAAGAGAATTATTCCTGAAACTGATGATGAAATTAAAAGTTTTCAGGATAAACTGACAAACAACCCCGCTTTTGAAAAAGGAATATACTGTAAAAATCCGGATACAGGTAAAATAACAGATTTCGGAATAATGCTAAGGCTTAAGGATTCTTTTGTCTATGACCCGATAGTAAATGAAATTAACGATATTTCAAAGGGATATAAACAACTCAATATTGTAGTCCAGGGAATTCCGGTAATTTATGAAAAAATAAATGAGTATATGAAACGCGATCTTTCAAGATTTCTTCCTCTTGTTTTTGCAGTCGTTCTACTGATTTTCTACCTTAATTTCAAAACAGTGAAAGGAATGATTATTCCCTTCACTGTTCTTTCAATGGCAGATATCTGGGTTATAGGGCTGATGGGACATCTCGGGTACAAACTTACAATAGTAGGGATATCGCTGCCTCCGCTCATGATTGCGGTTGGAAGTTCATATTCCATTCATATACTTAATCAGTACTACATTGAACCTGAAAGCCCTGATAAAAAGAATTCATTCAAAAGAATCAGCTCTGCCATGTCACATATCTCTCTTACAGTTATTTTAGCGGGAGCAACTACGTTCATTGGTTTTTTCATGCTTATTGTAAATCAGGTTTCATCTGTAAGAGAAATGGGTGTTTTTTCAGCGGCAGGCGTACTTTTTGCGGTTTTTATATCAATTTCTTTTATACCTGCATTTCTCTCTGTTTTCAGAGGCTTTTCAAGCTTAAAGAATCAGAAATCACAAAAAGGTGCTGGTCTTGTCGATGCAATTATATCTGTTTTATCCAAATGGGTGATAAATCACAGCAGAAGTACTCTGATAATTCTTATGATCATATGTTTTATTTCCATAGCAGGTCTTATGAGAATTGTTGTGGAAACTTCTGTTCATGCATATTTCAAACACGACGATCCAATAATTAAAAGTTCAAAGTTCATCGGTGAAAAATTCGGGGGTTCATTTGGGCTGAATATAATAATTGATTCAGATACAAAGGACGGAATAAAAAATCCTGAAATATTGAAGTTCATTGAAAAATTCAGGAAGTGGCTCGAGTCAGAAGAAAATACTGATCTTAATATCGGCAGAACTGATTCAATAACCGATTTTATAAAAACAATGAATCTGGCAATGAATAACAACAAACCTGAGTATTACAAAATTCCAGATAAAAAAATAGATATTGAAAGCTATATTTCGGTATACCCCGGAAGGGATGACAATGATGACGGAGTTGCAGATGATTTTGAGCCTTATGTGGACAGATATTTTAAAAGCACGAATATTCTTGCAAGAATCTGGGAAAAGGAAGGCAGGCTCATAAGCTCAGGCATAATGAACCATATAGATGAAAAAATAAGCAGTTATCTCGATGAAAATCTTCCTCAGGGATATACTTATAAAACAGCCGGAGAGCCAAAAATCATAGTGAAACTTTCCGAATATGTTGTCAATGGTCAGATAATGAGCCTGAGCTTCAGTCTGATATCTGTTTCAATTATAGTTTTTCTTCTTTTCAGAAATTTTTATGCCGCTGTTGTTTCACTTATTCCTATCTGTTCAGCTGTTTTATTCAATTTCGGAATTATGGGATGGCTCGGCATAAGACTTGATCTTGCAACTTCTATCATTGCATCAATTACCATAGGGATAGGAATTGATGATACCGTTCATTTCCTTAACACCTACAGACATTCCTGCCGCCAGGGACTCAGTTCTGAAGAGGCTGTTTTCCTTACACTTAACAAGGCGGGAAAAGCCATTATATACACTACCCTTGCTCTGACATTCGGATTCCTCGTTCTTGTTATCTCGAGCTTCAAACCAATTATTTATTTTGCCCTGCTCATTGCAGGCACAATGATTTCAGCAACTGTGGGAGCTCTTGTTTTTCTTCCGGCAGTTATAATTGCCTTTAATCTCGATTTGTCTCCGGCAGGAAAAAAATCGTCTGCAAAAAAAATAATCGATTTTTTCAAAGTATTTAAATTCAGCAACTAAAAACAAATCTAAAGAAGGAGGAAGCAATGATTAAAAGATTGTTACTGACATTTTTTTTTACTTTATCATTACCGTTTTTCATAAATGCCCAGACTGCACTGGAAATCATGACTGAAAGCGACAATCTCCCTTCTCCCTCGACAGCGAGAGCAAAAATAGCCATGAGTATTGAAAAGGGAGGAGAGGTTGAATTGAAAGGTATTATGCTGACAGCTGCAGATAACGGAGAAAATGAGAAAATTCTTTTAAAAATAACTGAAATCCCGTCAGGAGAAGAAACAAAAATTCTTACCCATACAAAAAAAAATGATGACGATCTTCAATGGCTGAAAATGCCAAACGGAAGAGTAAAAAGAATTACTACCGCAGACAGAAGCGGAACATTTGTAAATTCACATCTTTTTTATGAAGATCTCCGTTCAAGAAATATCAATGATTACGAATACAGACTTATCGGCGAAGAAAAAACAGAATCCTATGACTGCTATAAAATCGAAGCAGTTCCTAAACCCGGCAAAAGTATTTATGACAAGGCAGAATTTTTTGTCATCAAATCCGGCAGTTTCAGATATTTTATTGTACGGGCTGATATCTATTTTGACGGATACCTGTACAAGAGAATAGTGAATTATGACCTGAGAAAAGAAAAAAATTATATTACACCCTATAAATCAGTTATTTACAGAATAAATATAAACGGAAAGATTCTTGGGAATACAAAGCTTGAAATTAAAGCTCTTGAATATGACAGTAAATCAATCAATGATTCTGTATTTAATCAGGGCAGACTCTAACATTTTTGCTTCATGGATCCGGCTTTTAAAAAAATCAAAGCCGGGTCCATCGTTTCTGTATTACTCTTTATAACTATAGATATTTCACCCTTAAAATATTCAGATCTTAAAGATTAAGTTGATATTTGTCTTAACTAATTGTATTCAGTTTTAATAAAAAAAGGGATTTAAGTTCAATTTTTTACTGTAAATTCTTATGCTTTTTCTGGTAATACCGTGTAATAATTTATCCGTCAGTACCAAAAATCATTAAACATTGAATTTCTCAGGAGTT
>JBFWJK010000085.1:0-13861 GCA_050253255.1 Desulfobacteraceae bacterium
TTACTGACAAATCAAGAGTTTTAGCTATTGATTTCGATAAACTTAAACCTTTTAATCCTTATATTATTAAAAATTTCCCCCGTTCAGAACTTAAAGAATCAAAAACAAAATGTCAGTATTTTTTTGAGAAGCTTTTTTATTCAAAAGAAGATGTCTCAATAAAAGCCGGAATAAAAGGGAGTGATTTTTCATTTAAAATTCTTTTAACCCTGTCCCAAACCAGACCGGGAGACCTTGTTTCATACAAAAGTCTTGGTGAAAAGGCAGGTTTTTTCAATGCCCAGAGAGCAGTAGGATCGGCCATGAAAAACAACCCGCTCCCTTATTTAATACCCTGCCACAGAGTCATAAAGTCAGATTTAAGACTTGGCTTTTATTCCGGTGGAACAGAAAGAAAAATAATTTATATTTTAAGGGAAAACAATTATTCAATCCCAAAAAACATATCTGCTTTCTGAAGAAAAAAATTCAAAATCTCAGGCTTTTCCATCATAAGTTCATGTCTTGCATTTTTCAGTTCAAGACAAGGCTCACTCATGAATTGAGATGCTTTTTTCATTGGGTCTATTTCAACAACAAGATCATCTGTGCCGTAAAAAAGTGTTGTTTTAACATTTGTATCAATCCCGGAAATATTTTTTTTTATATAGTCCATAGACCTGAAAGCATTTAATACCCAGGAGTTTGTAGGTCCCCCCAGAGCAAAACCTCTGTTTTTTCTCAAAAAAAGAATGTTTTCAAAAAACTTTTCCCTGTCAGAGGTCAGTGAGTTGTTTTCAAATTTTATTTCTCTGTATTTGCCGGTATTTATAACATATGAATTTCCAAAACCGAATTTGACAAAGATATTTGCAACAGTCCTGGCAAGTCTGCCTGGAAGAGGAAACGTTCTGATGCCAAGCATTGGAGATGAAAAAATAATTTTTGTAAATACCGAGTTTTTGTTTTCGATTATATATCTTAAAAGATTATGACCGCCCATGGAATGAGCAAGACCGTAAACCTCAATTCCCGGCCTGATAAATGTGGAAACATGATCAAGGAAATAAGAAAAATCCTTCTGATAATCTGAAAAATCAGTTATATGGCCTTTATCACTGTCTTCAAGTTCACGACAGGAGCCTCCCTGACCTCTCCAGTCCATAAGAAGTGCAAGAAAACCTTTTCCAATATAATGATCTGCAATATGACGGTACTTTTCCAGGTATTCGGCCCTGCCCTGTAAAATAACGATTATTTTTGAATAGTCTTTCCTGCCGAAAACACCGTATCTGATTTTATTGCTGTCAAAGCTTTTGAAATAATCTTTTATGCAGATTTCACATTCTTCCATTTTTCTATTCCGAATAAAGTTTTTATTGCCTAAAAATTATTTTCTGATAATTTTACCCTGAAAATATTTCACCTGAAACCGACCTTTTATAAATAATAGAAAGAGGTTTAAATTGAAAGAAGAACATTTACACGAATTTGTAAAAACCTATGGAGACCCTGCATTCGGACTTTCAAGAAAACACAGTGAAGAAGCGGTCCATTATTATCTTCAGAAACTTTCCGAAGACAGATTTATGGAACTTCTTCTTCCAAAACTTGAAGACCATGAACTGGAGTATCTTCACAATCTTATATTTACACTTCTGAAAAACCATATTACCGAAGATGAATATCACAAAGATTTTCTTAAAGACGGAACCCATGGATAAAAAAAACGTTTTTTCCAGCTCAGAGCTTGACAATTATGCTGAAATAATGATCTGGGGTCTTAAAAAAGCAAAGAAAAAACCTCTGGAAAAAAATTCTTTTGTTGAAATAAAATTTGATCATGAGGCAATGCCTCTTGCTGAAAAAATTTATGAAAAACTTATTTTACAAGGAATAAACCCTGATCTTCATCTTTTACAGACTCCAGCTCTTGAAAAATTTTTTTTTGAAAACGCAGATAAAGATCAGATCATTTCTGTAAAGCCCGGCCACCAGAATTATCTGGAAAACATTTCAGGGTCGATCACTCTTATTGCACCCTCATCTTTAAATCATTTAAAGGATGTCGATTTTACAAAACTTTCCGATTTTGCAAAATCAAGGAAGCATTTAAGAACAATTCTGAATGAAAGAGAAAAAACAGGCGATTATTCCTGGACTCTGTGCATTTATCCAACAAAGGCCCTTGCAAGTGCGGCAGGCACTGATTTTGAGGATTACGTTGAAAATATATCTCAGACATGTTTTCTAAGAGAAGAAAAACCCATTGAACTCTGGGAAAAAACAGCAGAAAAAATTGAAAAGACAAAAGAAAAACTTTTAAGCCTTGATATCGAATGGTTTCACATTAAATCAGAAAATACGGATCTTTATCTTAAACAGGGAGAAAAAAGAAAATGGCTTGGTCTTTCAGGCAGAAATATTCCAAGCTTTGAAATATTTATCACCCCCGACTGCAGATTTGTCTCCGGAACTTATTTTGCCAATCAGCCTTCATTCAGAAGCGGAAATATAATTGAAGATATAAAACTTGAATTTAAAAACGGTGAAATTGTATCTGCAAGTGCAAAAAAAGGTGAGCAGTATCTTTTGAAAACAATTGAAACCGACGATGGAGCCCGAAGAATCGGAGAATTTTCAATGACAGACAGAAACTTCTCCAAAATCAGTTCTTTCATGGCCAACACTTTGTATGACGAAAACTATGGCGGAAATTTCGGAAATGTTCACATAGCTCTTGGGAGCTCTTATGCGGACAGTTATTCAGGGAATCCTGAAACACTGGACAGCAGACTTAAAAAAGAACTTGGATTCAATGAATCTTCTGTTCACTGGGATATTGTCAATACAGAAGATAAAACCGTTACAGCAGTTTTGAAATCAGGCGAAAAAATAATAATATATAAAAGCGGTGAGTTTCAGATCTAGGACTCCAGCTCTTCTTTTCTCTGCTGATAAAGCCTGTGAATTGTCTGGGCATGCCAGTGCCCTTTATTTGAAAAAGTCGGAATTCTTTCCGACTCGAGATAGTCTGCGATCTGTTCGTAGGTTGAATTGTTTTCCCTCATTGAAACAATAAGATCCAGAATTTTGTTTTTTTCATCCTTTGAAATTTTTTTGATCTTTACATGCTCGTGGATTTCAGAATCTGAAAAGCTTCCGCCTTTGCCGGCAATTATTTCAAGAGACCTTCCGATTGACTCGAAAATCGCATTTCTTTCTTCTTCAATTTCCAGACGGCGGTCCAAAGATTCCATAATCTTTTCATTGGTTTCATTTACCGTACTCATCACAAGTTTTAAATCGGGAACAAGCTCCGAGAGCTTTTTAAGAATTGAATCAGCATTAAATCTGGAAGATGAATGACTTCTTCTGTCTCCCCCGCTTCGTCTGTCAGGATGAGGATATGCAGGTTTTCCTTCTGAAGGAGATCTGTATGATCCAGGATATTTATCTTTCTGCTGACTTCTTAAATTTTTCAAAAATTCGTTCATTGAAACCCCTTGAAAAAAATTTTACGGCTTTTATTTCCGATTACAAAAACAGGCTTTACGGTTACCAATATAAACAATGTATTTCAACCAAAAAAAAGCAATCCCAAATTCACTTCATTAATAATAATTAATTCTATTGAGGAAAAAAGATTTTTGGTGGATTATCAAAATAATTTCGGGTATTATACCACCCTGAAAAAGGGTGTCAAACATTATTATTCTTTAGTTTTACACTGATCTTTATCCTTGCAATTTAATATTTTTTATCGGAAAAAGCACTCCATGATTTAAATAAAAAGAAAGGTCACAACAATGATTCTAATAATAGATTTCGGTTCACAATTCAATCAGCTCATAGCAAGAAGAGTAAGGGAGCATAATGTTTACTGCATTATAGAACCTCCTGACTTTTCAATAGAGCAGATAAAAAAAGCAAAGCCTGAGGGTATAATTCTGTCAGGAAGTCCGGCAAGCATTTATGATCTAAACGCACCTAAATGCGATCCCGAAGTATTCAATCTTGGAATTCCGGTTCTTGGCATATGCTACGGAATGCATCTCATGACTGAAACTCTCGGCGGAAGCGTAGGCCATACAGATAAAAGAGAATACGGATTTGCAACAATAGATATGAAGCTCAAGGACGGACTTTTCAAATATGTGTCCGACAGCACCGTATGGATGAGTCACGGGGATTCAGTCAAAAAACTTCCCGAAGGATTTGAAGTTTCAGGTTCCACAGAAAACACTGAAATTGCCGCCATAGAAAACAGAAACAGAAAATTTTATGCCCTTCAGTTTCACCCTGAGGTTGTTCATTCTGTTGAAGGCTCAAAAATGATAGACAATTTCATTTCCATCTGCGGGTGCAAAAGGGACTGGACAATGGAATCATTTGCCGAATCTTCGATAAGGGAAATTCAGAGTGCGGTAAAAGACCAGAAAGTTATACTCGGACTGAGCGGAGGGGTTGATTCTTCTGTTGCAGCAGTTCTTATTCACAAGGCAATAAAAGACAATTTAAAATGTATTTTTGTAGACAACGGCCTGTTGAGAAAAGATGAAAGACTCCTTCTTGAAAAGGTTTTATACGAACATCTGAAAGTAAATATTGAATTCATTGATGCATCGGAAAGATTTCTGACTGCACTTAGCGGAGTTACAGATCCTGAGCTTAAAAGAAAAATAATCGGAAATCTTTTTATAGAAGTTTTTGAGGAAAGTGCAAAAAAAATTGAAGGAGCATCCTTTCTTGCGCAGGGAACACTCTATCCTGATGTCATAGAATCAAAATCTGCATTTGGAGGCCCTTCCTCTGTTATTAAATCACACCATAATGTAGGCGGACTTCCTGAAAAAATGGAACTCGATCTTCTGGAACCTCTCCAGTATCTTTTCAAGGACGAGGTAAGGGAACTTGGAAAATCACTTGGACTTCCCGATGAAATAGTGTGGAGACAGCCTTTTCCGGGTCCGGGTCTGTCAATAAGGATTCTTGGAGAAATAACAAAAAAACGTCTTGATATTTTAAGAGAAGCTGATGCCATTTTAAGAGAGGAAATCAAAAAAGCAGGACTTTACAAATCATTGTGGCAGGCATTTGTGGTACTTCTGCCAATAAAAACAGTGGGCGTTATGGGAGACAAGAGAACCTATGAAAATACTGCCGTAATAAGGGCTGTTGAAAGCAAGGACGCAATGACAGCAGACTGGGCAAAACTCCCCTATGAACTGCTTGGAAAAGTTTCAAACAGAATAATAAACGAGGTCAAAGGCATAAACAGGGTTGCCTACGATATAAGCTCAAAACCTCCGGCAACAATAGAGTGGGAGTAATTTTAAATGAATATGGACAATTCATTTGAAACAAAACTTCTTGAGGAAAAAACTGAAAAACTCGGCTTTTCTCTTGTGGTTATATCTGTTCTTATACCTGTGGTCCTAACAGCCATAGGTTTTTTCGCATACGCAGAGCTCAGGAATTCAATAAATGAACTCAGCTCAAACAGAGAGAAAAGCCTGGAACAGCTTTCTTCTGAATTTGAAAACACAATTTTTAAAACCGCTTCAAAAACTGAAAAAATTGAAAGCACAATTTCAGATCTGGAAGCCAGAATACAAACTTATTCTTCAGATATTTCTGGTTTCAGTAAAAAAATTTCAGCACTTGATTCTGAAATAGATAAAAAACATAAAATTGACTCAGACAAAACAAATAAAGTTTCGCAGTCAGTGAAATCTCTTTCCGATTCTGTTTTAAAGCTGAAATCAGATTTAGAAAAAACTTTGGCAGAGGTCAGAAAAAACTCTGAAGCAGTTTCACAGACAAACAATACTGTCAAAGAACTGAAAGACAAAAGCTTCCAGAAAAATCTCAATGACAAAATTGACACTTTAAATTCTGAAACAGCCAAACTTTCCGGCAAAACAGAAGCTCTTTCAAAGGAGCTTGAATCCCTGAAAAACAGCCTGAAACTTGACAAAACATCAAAAGAGCTGGAAGATCTTTACAAGGAAATCAAAAAAAGAGAGATCAAGGAAAGAATAATAGAAGAACGCCTTGATCAGATAGAAAAATTTCTGGAAAGCAAAAATTTCGAGCATTCGGGTTTTTCTGAAAAAAATCTCATTGAACAGGATGTAAAAGAATAAAATGGAACTTTTAAAAAAATTTGATACACCTGACATCACTTCTTTTGTATTCCACCCAAGAAAAGCGGAAAACGGTTTTTCAGACGTAAAACGGATAAAAATAGAAACAGAAAAAGACATAACAATAGGAGCCTCTTTTTTCGAAGCATCCAAGGAGGCTCCGTTTATCCTCTATTTTCACGGAAACGGTGAAATTGTAAACGACTACGACGAGCTTGGACAGATATTTGCCCAGCACAACATCAACTTCATGCCTGTTGATTACAGAGGATACGGATTTTCAACCGGAACTCCGTCCCTTTGTTCAATGATTTCGGATGCAGGAATCATTGCGGACTTTGCACTAAAATTCAGAAAAGACAATAATTTCACTGGCAAATTTGCTGTTATGGGGAGATCCCTTGGTTCGGCATCGGCAATTGAACTTGCATATTCAAAAGACTACTTTGATGCTCTTATAATTGAGTCAGGTTTTTTTGATTTTAAAAAGCTGCTCGGGAATCTGGGTTTTTACGACCGGAAATTTGAAAACATTGACGATCCTCTCAAACATAAAGAAAAAATATCTGCCTTCAAAAATCCGGTTTTAATAATCCATGGCGAGTATGATGAGATCATCCCTTTTTCAGAGGGAAGAAAACTCTTTGAAAATGCAGGAACAGAAAACAAAAAACTTATCAAGATACTAAATGCAGGTCACAACACCATTTTTTCATTCGGACTCAATGAGTATTTTTCTTCCATAGCAGCTCTGCTGTTCAGTCATGAGTCCTGAATTACGGTTTAAAAAATCATAAACATTTACTCTCAAAGTCTGCCCTGTTTCTTGAGATCAGAAACACTTTTCTTAAGTTTCTCGTAAATCTCATTTGACCTTTCAGATTTTTTTGAAATAGAAATATAAATTCCTATTGTCTGCAGATCATTCCATTTAAGACCAGGTATATCCATATCCTTTATAATAGTTTCAGAAGGAAGCTTGTAATCAAGAAGATAGTTAGCTCTTCCGGCCTTCAGTTTTTTAAATGCAAGTTCATGGCTTGATGCAGGGTCCTGTTCAATTTTATTTTCAGGATCATTCAGATAACTTATAAATCCGCCGTAATTATAACCAAGTATTGTAATAATCTTTTTCCCCTTAAGATCTTCTTTTGTCTTGATTTCAGGGGTATCTCCTATACTGAAGCATCTTAAAAAAATATCGGCAATTTTTTCTTCAACAAAGATTGTCTTGTCTTCATAAACAGCAACACCTCTTGTCCCCATCCATACATCGACAAGTCCTTCTGCAACACCTATATAAAGCCTTTTGGGGGGATATCCCTCAAACTGATATTCAAGCCCTGCATTTTCAAATATTGTCTTTAGAACATCAATATAATAGCCGGAAACACTGTCTTTGGATTCAACAACATAAAACGGCGGGAAATGAAGAGCTCCTATTTTAATTTTTTCTGCAGAATAAATTTGTGTACAAAATAAAAAAAACAAAAACACCGTTACTAATAAGTTTTTTATTTTTCTTTGCATAACACCAGACCTTTTTAAGATTAAAGTTTGCATTTATTAATAAACTATTAACAAATTATAAATGAAGTTAAATTTTTTTCAATTGATTTATTCAAACTTAATTATTACCTAATTTAACGCTTTAAATTTTTTTTTGAATATGTTTGGCTGCAAAACAGAACTCTTTGCTGCTTTTTTAAATGGATAAAATTTTACTGCAGGAAAACTCATGAATAAAAACAGATTTAAAAAAATAAAAAAACTGCTGGAAAAAAGACAGCACGATCTTACAGTGCTGATGGATAATGTTCACAAACCCCACAACCTTGCCGCCATAGCAAGGACATGCGATGCAGTGGGTATATATGACATCCATGCCACTGCCAGAACAGAAAAAATCAAAATTACTCAGAAAACTTCTGGCGGAGTAAAAAAATGGGTAAGACTTACTCAGCACCACGATACAGAATCGGCAGTGAAATTCCTCAAACAGGATGGATTCCAGGTGGTTGCGGCCCATCTCACAGACAATTCTGTGGATTTCAGACAGATTGACTTTACAAAAAAAACAGCTCTTGTAATGGGAGCCGAGCTCGACGGCATAAGCAAGGAAGCATCTGAATTAAGTGATAAATGCATACACATTCCCATGCATGGAATGACACAGTCACTTAATGTTTCTGTTGCATGCGCTCTTATTCTTTTTGAAGCCGAAAGACAAAGAAGCATACAGGGGATGTATGACACCTCCAGGCTTGAAACCAGCCAGTTTGAAAAAGCACTTTTTGAGCTTGTTTATCCTGATATTGCTCTTTTCTGCCGCCAGAAAAACATTGACTATCCACAATACAGTCTCGAAACGGGAAAACTTTTAAAGCCCTTTCTTACCTCTCAATATCTTGATCCATGCTGAAAAAACAGGAGTTAAACCAAGACCAGCCCCAGGCTTTAAAGTTAACTTTACATACACCTCTCTTCACATTAATTATATCATGTGATAATGTAGAAAACTTTAAATTAAAAATCGTTAAAAAGGAGATTTATGATAGCCAGGAACTTAAAAAAAATTATTCTGCTTTCCGCTTTAATAGTTTCAATACTCTCTGGTTCAGCTTTCTGCCAGAACCCGGCTCAGACAGATAATAACAAGGAGAATGCTGCAAAGCTTTTCAAGGAGTACAGCTCTCTTCAAAAAAAAATACAACAGCTTCAGGAACCAGTTATTCAAAACAACAGCGAACTGCAGTCCCAGATTAAAGAAATCAATGCCATGATAACTGAAAAATGGGAAAAAAATGCAGAAATTTTCAATGTAAACATTCAAAAGCTTTCAAGTCTTGAGGAAAAAATAAAAAACAATGAAATATCTTCAGAAGAAAAGCAAAAGCTTATGGGAGAATATAAGGATGAATCCCATAAATTTTACAAAGCAAAGCAGGCTACACTAACCGATGAAAAAGTTGCGTCTTTTCAAAGAGAGCTTTCAGCAAAAATCAAGGCCGAGACAATCAAATCAAACCCAGACTCATCCAAAGTTTATTCACAACTTGAAAAAATTGAGAAAAAACTGATAGATATCCAAAAGAAGATGAATTAACATTTATCTGCCCGGTTTGCCGGGCAGATATTTATAAACTTTCACCCTTGTCAATTTTGATTCCGGATTTTTTAAAATCATTAATAATTTTTTCTCTGTGCGACCCTTCCCAATATATTTTTTCACATCCGGGACAGATAAAAAAAGAATGATAATAAAGCTTTGTCTTAGGAAGAAGTCTTTCAATTATATCTTCTTTTTTTACGCTCTCAAGAACTGAGTTGCACCTGGTGCATCTGGAAAAAAGCTCATAGGGAGGATTGAGCCCGAATCTTTCCACAACAAGCCTTGTCTGTTCAAAAGGCTCAAGAGAATCAACAAACATTCCGTAAACAATTGATTTTCTTTTTAAAAGATCTATATCTCTTGTCAGGACAATTCTTTTTTCCGACTCTGCAATTTCTGCTATTACAGCATCATCGAGCCTGTCTTCCCACAATGTATCAAACCCGAGAGCACGGAGCAGGACAGCAGCTTTTCCAATATTGACATCTGCAATAAATTTTATTTTCTCAAATTTCTCAGGCCTCAGTTTTGTCCTGATTCTGACATCAAGAGGTGAATTTATTCCTTCAACTTTTATTAAATCTCCGTCTGCGGGGAAATATCCGAATCCTAACTCCCTGTTTTTTTTGAAAAGCCCTCCAATTTCAGTATGAGGGATGCCAAAGGACTCAACAATGTCCTTTATTGTCGATTTTCTCTTCAGAACAAAATACTTTTCAGAGAAAATATTTTTTTTCCGGGTGAACTTATGCAGTTTTTCATCAATTTCAAATTTTACCAAATTATCTTTAAGCAATCACTTAGACCTTTATCAGTATAAAATTTCAAACCTTGAATATTTTCCGGAACAGTCACTATCCTGCTGAATAATTTCCCTTACATCAGCTGAAGGCGGACCGGTTCTGCACCATTTTATCATAGCCTCAACCTTGCGTTCATCACCCTCAATCAAAGCTTCAACATCTCCGTTGCTGTTATTCTTCACATATCCCGAAATGTCAAGCTCAACCGCCTTTTTCATTGCATACCACCTGAAGGCAACTCCCTGGACTCTGCCCTTAATCAGAAGATGAACCGATTTTTTTCTGTTTTCCATTTATCCCCCTTTAAATTAAGGTTTTCCAATATAAGCCAAACATTTCATGGTTAATAATTTATAAAGCTGAAACAGTTTTATCTGAATATTTGACGTTTTGAACCATCTGAAATTTAAATTGTGATTGACGAAAAACGAGAATTTTTTGTTCAGCAATTAAATTTTACCAGAGTTTATAAGTTCTGCAAAATACTCAAATGACCTGTCATAAGTTTTTTCTGCATAATCTGGGAAAGCGCATGCCGGAAGCTGCCTTGATTTCAGATGATACCTTATGCATTCACAGCACAACCCTTTTCTTGAACAAGGCTCATAAGTGCAGCTGCAGCCTGAAAGATTCTTTTCTTTTTTACATTCCATAAATAACTCTCTGCTTTTCTTGTTTGTGAACTGAATTTTCCATCCCCTTTAAAACATTGATCAGCCGATTTTACACTTTCATCTTAAAATATTTCAGCAATTTTAACTTAAAAGATTATTTTAGGGCCAGGCTGTTTTTTCTATTGTACGAATTCAATTTCAGAATCATTAAGGATTATTACCCAAAATAAAATGACGGACAATCCTGTCCGCCATAATTATTTTCAATATCTATCCAGGTAAAATCTTATTTTCGAAAAAACAGTTATGCTGATAATCACCAGGATAAAAATTTATCAGATTTTATGAATAATTTATACTCGCATTCATTAAATGTATAAACAAAAATCATTCATAAATTTTTTCATCAGCAGCATAGGCTTCGGCACAGTCAAATTCGCAGTCCCGTACTGTTTTATCCT
This sequence comes from Desulfobacteraceae bacterium, assembly GCA_050253255.1. Classification (GTDB taxonomy): domain Bacteria; phylum Desulfobacterota; class Desulfobacteria; order Desulfobacterales; family JACKCP01; genus JACKCP01. Next base: position 11,119 of record JBFWJK010000085.1, read on the forward strand.
TCATTTCCTTCATTATTTCCTTATACCACTCATGGCCGATAATCATTGACATGACTTCATTTGAACCGGTCCAGATTGTGGAAAGTCTTATGTCCCTGTAAATTTTTTCTACAGGATAAATATTTGTATACCCTATTCCGCCCATTACCTGCATTGACTTGTGAACAACATCCTGGCAGGCTTCGGTCACAAACTTTTTGGCTTCTGAAACAAGTCTTCTTGCCTTGCCGGACGAAACTCCCGAATCCACAGCCGAACCAGCAGTATATATAAATGATCTGGCTGCATCAAGCTTCATTGCAGCTTCTGCTATTTGAAAGCTTACACCCTGAAAATTTGCAATTTCCTTTCCAAAAGCCTTTCTTCTTGTTGTATATCTTGTTGCAATTTCAAGGGCAGGACGTGCAGCGCCTATTGTCATTGCAGCAGTACCAAGTCTTTCAGGTACCATCATGGTATTGAATACAGGCAGGACATTGTTTAACTCTCCCACAACATTTTCCTTTGGAACCTTTACATCCCTGAAAACAATTCTTGCTGTCCCCCCTCCTCTGCATCCCATAAGACCGTATAGATATTCGACACTTACACCCTCTGTTCTGTCAACGATAAAGCAGGACAGAGATTTATGGGGTTTTGCATCAGGATCAGTTTTTGCGTATACAAGAAAATAATCCGCGCCTTCACCGCCTACAATAAACCTTTTCTGACCGTTCAAAAGAAAATAATCACCTTTGTCTTCTGCTGTACTTGTAGCTCCGAAAAAGTCTGATCCTCCTCTTGGTTCAGTAAGGCATTCCGCTGCAAACAGTTCGCCTCTCAGCAGGGGCTTTACATATTTTTCCTTTTGATAATCGGTACCATGTGAAATTATGGCATCACATACAAGTTCTGCTCCGACTCCGAATGTACAAGCCATTATGTATCCAAGCACACCGACTTCTTCCATCACAACACCGGTAGATACCCAGTCGAGACCTCTTCCTCCCCATTTCACAGGATATCTGCATCCGAAAAGATTCCTTTTTCCTGCTTCCTGCAAAAACTCCTTGGGAAATCTGATCTTTTCCTGATCCATATCATTTAACATTTCCCTTGGAACAGATTTGACAAAATCCCTTACTTCATCTCTTAACTTCAATGCTTCCGGACTCATGAGGTGCTCAAACATGGAAATCTCCTTTGTTATTCTTTCAGTTTTTCCAGCCTTTTTATGAACTTGTCCCTCATTTCAAGAAGATCCTTTTCTATCAGCTCGAGTTCTTCCTTTCTCTGGGCAAGTTCCCTTAATTTTTTTTCAGAATATTCAAGAGAGCGCTTAAGCTGGTGTCTTTCCTCGGGCTCAGAATTTGCAAACCCTATCATCTCTGAAATTTCGGAAAGAGAAAAACCAAACCTTTTACCCCTTAAAATAAGCTTTAGCCTTGCTCTGTCCCTCAAGGAATATATCCTCTGGTTTCCTTTTGTTCTTTCAGGATTTATTAGGTCCTTTTCCTCATAAAATCTTATGGAGGAAGGACTGATTTCCAGTTCCGAAGCCAGCTCTGAAATTGAATATTTTTTTTTCTTCATCTTTACCCCAAACTTAAAGTTAAGTTAAACTTAAATCAATACACAATTTTTTTCAATCTTAATTTAAGTTTATCTTAAATCAAGATTAATTCACTAATTTTTTTGGAATCATAAACCTGAAATTATATTTTGACTTGCCTGAAAGTTAAACTTAAAATCACCTGATCTAAAAATGAAACCGTTTCAGAAAAATATAGGGGAACTTCAAGGAAAGATTCAATAATGACAAGAAAAATTCTAATTTTTGCATTTATAGTTATTATCAGCTCCTCCTGTGCAAATCAGCTGTTTTTCCATCCGGATAAAAATGTCTACAAAAGATTTAATCCTGAAAAATACAATTATGAGGAAGTATATTTTAAAAGCTCGGACAATACAAAACTTCACGGTTTTTTCATAAGACCCGAAAAAAAACCGGAAGGAACAATAATTCATTTTCACGGAAACGCACAAAATCTGACGTCTCATTTCGGCTTTGTCGAGTGGGTGCCTGATTACAATTTCAATCTTTTTGTGTTCGACTACAGAGGATACGGAAAATCAGAAGGCTCCCCTGACAGAAAAGGATTGTATGAAGACTGCATTGCAGCTGTCGAGTTTATAAAGCAGAAAAAAGATAAAAACAGTGAAAATATATTCTTACTCGGACAAAGCCTTGGCGGAGCCTATGCAATCAGTATTCTAGAAAAATTCGATGAAAAAACAATAAAGGCTGTTGCTGCAGATTCTGCATTTTATTCCTTCAGACAGATTACCGCAGATAAAATAAAACTCATCCCCCTGTTATCCCTTTTCAGAAAACCATTATCATATTTAATGGCAACAGACACAAAATCACCTGAACATGTTCTTGATAAAATTAATGGAATTCCCCTGCTTGTGCTACACGGTAAAAAAGACAGAATTGTTCCGTTCAGCCACGGTGCTTATATATTCAAAAACACCGCATCCGAAAAAAAAAGGTTTGAAATGATTGAAGACGGCCGTCATACAGATGCATTTATTACTCATGGAGAAAAATATAAAATTATTGTCTCTGAATTTTTCATAAATTCTTTAAAAATAGAAAACTTTAACCACCTAAATTAAAAGCTTATATTAATTCCGGTTTTTAATCAGGCATAGACTTTTTCAAAACCTGGTTGCTTATATATGCAATATGGAATAATGT
>JBFWJK010000086.1:0-13659 GCA_050253255.1 Desulfobacteraceae bacterium
GAGAAACAGTCGGTAAAATTGTAATGAAAGCAGCTTCAGCACATCTTACTCCTGTAACTCTTGAACTTGGAGGGAAATCACCTGCAATTGTGTTAAAAGATGCAAATATTAAAACTTCAGCAAAAAGAATTGCATGGGCAAAATTTACAAATGCCGGTCAGACCTGTGTTGCGCCTGACTATGTGCTTGTTGATAAATCTGTAAAGGATATTTTTTTAAAAGAGATTAAAAAAAGCATAATATCTTTTTATGGCGAAAATCCCAAAGAAAGTCCGTTTTACGGGAGAATAATCAATGACAGACATTTTGAAAGGCTTGAAAATCTTTTAAAAGATCAGAAACCTGTTACAAAACTTGAGACTGATTCAAAAACAAAATATATAGCACCTGCAGTTCTTGACGATGTTTCACCGGAAAGCCCTGTAATGAAGGAGGAAATCTTTGGCCCGATTCTTCCTGTCCTTTCTGTTGAATCAATGAGTGAGGCGATCAGTTTTGCAGGCAAAAGGCCAAAGCCTCTTGCTCTCTATGTTTTTACTGAAAGCAGAAAAAATTCCGGTGAAGTGCTTTTAAAAACATCATCAGGCGGGGCATGTGTAAACGATGCAATTGTTCACCTCTCATCCCATCATCTTCCATTCGGCGGTGTAGGGACAAGCGGAATGGGTTCGTATCACGGAAAATTCGGATTTGAAACATTCTCTCATTTTAAACCGGTTGTCAGTTCCACCACAAAATTTGATATTCCTCTTCGCTACCCTCCCTTTCCGCAATGGTTCAAAAAACTCATGAATATCTTGTAACCCTTTATATTTTTTACATCTCATGAATTGTGACCGCTGGAAACAAACACTCATCCCAATTGGAAGAGTACTAAAAAAGAAGTTTCAGTCACAACCAGTTTATGACAAAAATATAAAGGAGAAAAAAAATGGTTGAATTATTCGGATTTTTTGTTTTTATTGCAGTCTGGGTTCTTATGCAGAAAGTGATACTCCCGAAAATGGGGGTGCCAACGTGAATGAGCGATGCTTGTCAGGTGACAAGAAAAGAGATAAATGGAAAACCATCAGAAAAAACAAATAATAAAAGACGAAGACTCTGATCTGATTCTCGAAATAAAAAACGGCAGGACCGATTTGTATGAAACACTTCTTTCAAGATATGAAACAAGGATTTACAATTTCGGTCTTAGAATGTGCAAAGATGTATCAGACGCGGAAGACCTGGTTCAGGAAACATTCATAAATATTTTCAGATATCTTGAAAACTTCAGAATGGAGTCCAAATTTAAAAACTGGGCTTATAAGATTGCGGCATCAGTCTGCATGAAGATAAAAAAAAGAAACAATGTTCCTGAAAAAGAGCTTTCAATGGACGATATTCTTCCCGCTGACAGAGAAAAGGAAGTTTCTTCCAAAATACCTTCATGGGTAAATCAGCCTGCAGAAGCTCTGATGAATAAGGAAATGTACCTTGAAATAAAAAAAGAAATAGACAATCTTCCTCCAAATTACAGAATAATTCTTGTTTTAAGAGATATGGAAGGTTTTTCAACAAAAGAGGTTTCAGATATCCTTGATCTGTCTGAATCAAATGTAAAGGTAAGGCTTCACAGAGCAAGAAGTTTTGTAAGAGAAGGCTTAAAGAGGTACTTCAATGACTGATAATGAAAAATATTCAAACCACTGCATTCAAATGTTTGAAGTCTATTCCCAGTATCTTGACGGAGAACTTGATGAAAATCAGAGAAAAGAAGTGGAACATCACATAGAAACATGCAGTGAATGCAGAGCCTGCTTCATGACTCTCAAAAAAACCCAGGAACTCTGTTCCAGAATGCCGAGAGTCAAAGCTCCGGATGATTTCACATCCAGACTTCACTCCAGAATAAAAAATATTTTAGACTGCAAATAAGATAAAGTGAATATTTTGTGACAGTTTTGATTTACGATTGACTTAAACTCTATTCTGGTTATTTTTACCTAGCATTAAAAAAATATAAAAATTTTAAACTGTTAAGACAGGTCGGAAAATGCAGACAAATGAAGAACTAAAAAAAAGACTTATTGAAAATAAAAAAGACAGAATCTATTCATTTATAATGGATGACGGCAACTTCAGAGGTGCTGTGATTCATTCCACAAGACTTGTGAAAGATCTTAAGGAAAGACACTCCCTTGGTATTATTGAAACACTTATTCTGGGCCATGCATGCACAGGAACAGAGCTTATGGCAACAACTCTCAAGGGAAACAGCAGACTTAAATTTCACATAGACTGTTCAGGGCCTGTAAAAGGACTTGTCTGTGAAGCTAATTCTTTTGGTGATGTCAGAGGGTATCTGTTCGAAAATCCCGTTCCAATAACAAAACCTCCTGAAAATCTCAGGACTTCTCCGTATTTCAATGCCGGATTTTTAACTGTATCTTATATCAAGGAAAATTCCAAATCTCCTTATTCAGGAAAGGTAATGCTTGAATACGGAGAAATTGCACAGGAAATCGCAAATTATTATCTAAATTCAGAACAGATCCCTTCTGCATGCAATTTGAGCGTGACATTTTCTCCGGACGGAGAAGTAGCGGGAGCCGGTGGAATCCTGATCCAGAAAATGCCCGGAGCTGATGATGTAAAGCTGGAAAAGGTTGAAAAAGCATTTTTAAGTCTTCCTTCAATAGGAGATGAATTTTCCAGAGGATATGCCCCCGAAGACCTTATTTACGGGTACTTCAAGGAATTTAATCCTAAAATACTTGATAACAAAAGGGCTGCCTTTTCATGCTCTTGTGAAAGGGAAAGAATGCTTGCTTATATTAAAGGCCTCGGGAAAGAAACTTTAAAGGAAATTCTCGATGATGACAAATTCCCCCTTGAGGTTATATGCCACTATTGCAGCAATAAATTTCATTTTGACAAAAACATTATTATGCAGGCATATAACGAAACCCGTTAAATGATCCCCCGGAATCTTGCTCAAAAAAACAAGACTGGTCCTCAGTAAAAAATATCAGAGAAATCAAATTTTCAGTGCAGATAATCGAATTTCAAACATTGCCGGGTCAAAATCCCCGGCAAAAATCAGATCATCAGATTTCTGTCTAAAAAACCGGATTAAATATTCCAGAAAATAATGTATGATAATAAAAATCAGATTCATTCAGACTTTTTTGAATCATACATAAGGAATAATAATGAAGAATTCATTTATTATAATTATGACGATTCTTTTAATTTGCGGACAGCTCTGTGCATCTGACAAAAACACTTTCATGCTGATTGAAACAGACCTTACAAAAGAACAAAAAGTTTTGATAACAAACGCAATAGGCCTTGGGTTTGTAACTTACTGGGGAATAACAGAGTGGGATTATTTTAAAAATTCTCCGAAAGAAAAAAAAGAAGGATGGTTTTCCCAGCACACCAAGGAAGGCGGAGCAGATAAGTTTGGCCATTTTTACACATGCTGGGCTCTTTCACATATGTTGTCCGGAATATACAGAGACTGGGGATATTCTGAAGAAAAAGGACTTTTGCTCGGATCAGTTTCTTCTTTTACAATTATGGGGTGGATGGAACTGGGAGATTCCTTTTCAGAATACGGCTTTTCCCATGAAGATTTTATTATGAATACACTTGGATGTGCATCCGCATATTTTATTGGAACAAATCCATCCTTAGCAGATAAAATAGATTTCAGGATAGAATACTGGCCCATATTAAAAAAAGGGGATATTTTTACAGACTACGAAAATTTAAAATACCTGATGGCGCTTAAACTGGAAGGATTCAAGAGCCTTAAACCGGATTTTCTTGATTATTTCGAACTCCATCTGGGCTATTATGCAAGAGGTTATGACAGCAAATCAGAAAAGGAAAGAAATCTGTTTGTCGGAATAGGCCTTAATATGCCAAAAATTTTTAAGGATTTTTTATTTAAAAAAGTTTCTAAAGCTGCAAATTTTATTCAGATTCCCTTTACCAGAATATCTGCCGAGGAAAAACTTTAAACTGACTATACCTGGCAGTCTTCCCAGTAAACCCTGTAATCTTCAATTTTTTGTTCAAGCCGTTTTGAAAGATAACTGCCCTCTTTTCCAAGCTCATTTAAAATAATCAAGGCTTCATTCGAGTAATTCTTTGTTTTTTCCCTTGTCCAGTAAAAAGGAGGTTTTCTGAGATTTGAAATCCTGTCGGCAATTTTTACCAGACTGATTTCAAAAGGCTGATCTTTTATTCTTGCCAGACTGTCTCTCATTGCCTCTGACTTATCTGAGTATTTACTGTTTTTGGTCAATGCAAGCACTCCATCGGCTGTTTTCTTACCGAAATCTTTTAAAACTGTCCCATAATCTGCATTTGTATCCTCTATAATATCATGCAGAAGTGCACATTCAATGCAAAGATCGGGATCTGTTATTCCGTCTTCAAACTGAAATGCAGCTATTACTTCCATTGCAACCGCCACAGGATGAATTATATATGGAAGTTCTGTTCCCGGAATTTTCTGTTCATTATGCCAGATGGACGCAAAATGCAGAGCTTTCAGGTATCTTTCCTGAGACCACATAAAATTCAATATATTTCCTTTTCAAAAAAATTTACTTCTGAACATGAAAAAAACCGCTCCCAGAAGGCAGATTCCGGAGAACACATAGTCAAGCTTGAAAGGCTCTTTCATGTAGAAAACAGAAAAAGGAATAAAAACCCCAAGTGTTATTACCTCCTGAATAATTTTCAGCTGGGCGAGACTTAAGACATTATAGCCTATTCTGTTTGCAGGAACCTGAAGGCAGTATTCAAAAAATGCAATTGACCAGCTGATTAGAGCCGCAATTATCCAGGGTTTGTTGTTTAACTCCTTTAAATGGGCATACCATGCAAATGTCATGAAAAAATTGCTTAAAATTAAAAGACCAACAGCCGTAAAAACATGGTTCAAGTTGATTCTCCTCAATAAATATCAAACCATAACAAGCTGTTTATACTCTTTTTATTACCAAAAGCAAGAAAGATTCATCAAAAAAAACTGCTGCTTAAAAATCAGCGTTCATGCAGTCCCTGGCCAGAAACTGCCTTTTTTCATTCAGGCACTACTTAACTTTTTGAAGCATCTCGCCCATCATTTTATGAATAAGATTGATTGCCTTCAAAGGACGGAGCATGACTTTGAATGAGATTATCTCACTATTTTCATTCCATGAAATCATGTCAACACCGTTAATCTTTATACCGTCAATTTCAGTTTCAAATTCAAGCACTGCATTGTTTTCTGAAACCACTTCCCTTACGTAATGAAAGGTTTCGTTTACAAAAACATAAAGTGCCGCAGTAAGATAGAGCTTTGTAATATCTTTCCCTTCCTGAGGAGTATGAACAACCGGAGAATAAAAAACAACGTCTTCTGAAAGAATTTTATCAAGGTCTTCAGGATTTTTTGATTTTACAAGAGCGTGCCATGATTCAACTGTTTTTGAACTCATCTTATGATTCCTTTCCAAAAAGTATTAAGTTTCACTTAACACTTTCATAGTATCTCCTGAAAAACATTTCAAGGATAAAAGCAAAATTAAATAAAATGACTTCAACTTAAAAATAATGTATATAGATAAATCATTTAAAATCTTTATTTTAAGGATCAGTTTTAAATGGAATCAGTTGAATCTTATTTCAAATTTTTCATAGCCATGGCTGCCATTGTAAACCCTATAGGAGCTGTTCCTATTTTTTTGAATGCATGCAGCGATCAGTCTATGAAAGATAAAAAGAAAACAGTAAAAACCGCTGCGGTTACAGTATTTTCAGTGCTTTTAATTTCACTTGTCTCAGGAGATATCATACTTAAACTTTTCGGTATTTCCATGGCTTCGTTCAGGGTGGCAGGAGGAGTCCTTATTCTTCTGATGGCATTCAGCATGCTTCAGGCAAAAGTAAGTCCTGCCAAGCAGACGCCTGAGGAAGCAGAAATCCTTGAATCAAATATCAAGGAAAACATATCCGTTGTCCCTCTTGGTATTCCTCTCATGGCTGGTCCTGGAGCAATAAGCACAGTAATTTTATATGCCCAGAAACACGAGTCAGTTCTTCACTACACTATTTTATTCTGGCTGATTGTAAGCATTGCCTTTTTTTCATGGGTTGTTTTAAGGGTTGCCCCTGCCATTGCATCAAAACTTGGTCAGACAGGAATAAACATTGTGACAAGAATCATGGGTCTTTTAATGGCTTCCATCGGAATAGAATTCATGGCAAACGGGCTGAAAATGCTCTTTCCGGTTCTTTCTACAATTTTACAGGCCTATTAATCAGATTTTTATCCAGAGGTTCATATGAACTATGAAATTATATTCAACAATCCATTTTACCTTAAAATTCTTCACACAATTATAATAACTGCCATAGTTCTTATCTTAAAGAAAATTGCCAAAAACAAGCTTATACTGCCAAGTGAAATTGATGTGCAGATCAAGAGAAAATGGGTTGTCACTTCCAAAAACATTGCATTTTTCATCTGGTTTTTTGCCCTGATAATTATCTGGATTGACCAGCTGCAGGCTGTAGGCGCAACTCTGGTTCTTTTTGCCGCAGCATTTGTAGTTGCAACAAAAGAATTTATCTTAAATATTATCGGTTATCTTTACAGGTCGGGAGCCAAAGCCTTTTCCATTGGAGACAGAATTGAAATCAATTCAATAAGAGGCGATGTGCTCGATCAGAATATTACCGGAGTAACCCTCATGGAAGTCGGCTCAGGATTTAAGACTCACCAGTACACAGGTTCATCAGTTTTTGTTCCCAATGCGGTCTTTCTTTCAGCGCCTGTAAAAAATGAAACCATTATGGGCGGGCAATACGTTTTTCATATAATTACAGTAAACCTTAAAATGGATGACGACTGGATTTCAGCTGAAAAAGCCCTGCTTGAATCTGCAAGGGAGGTATGTGCACCCTATCTTGAATACGCTGTCAAGCAGATGATTTATCTCTCAAAGAAACACGCCCTTGATCAGCCCGGGGTAGAACCGAGAATAAACATCCAGATCCCTGAACATGACAAGATAACACTTCAGCTCAGAATGCCTGTCCCTTCAAAAAGAAGGGGCAGAATTGAAGGTGAGGTTCTAAGAAAATATCTCTCTAAAAGAACATCTGAAAAAAAAGAATAGAGATTATTCAGGAAGAAATAATCCGGTTTATTTTTGCCGCAAACTCATTCCTTGAAAATGGTTTTCTAATAAATTCTATACCACCTTCTAAAATCCCCTGTCTTGATATGACATTTGCAGTGTAGCCTGACATAAAAATTATTTTTATATCAGGTATTATCTCCTTGATTTTATCTGAAAGTTCTTTTCCGTTCATTTCAGGCATAATAATATCTGTTATAAGCAGTTTAACTGAATTTTTATATTTGCCTGCAATTTCCAGGGCATCAGCCGGAGAGGTGGAAGCCAGTACACAATATCCAAGAGATGTAAGAATTTTTTCTCCAAGCCTGAGTATCATTGTTTCATCTTCCACAAGAAGAACAGTCTCCCGGTTTCCCATCATGATTGTTTCGTCTGTCTTTTTTCCCGGAATCATATCTGCTGATTTGCATACAGGCAGATATATCTTGAAAGAACTTCCTTTTCCAGGCTCACTGTATAAATGAATAAAGCCCTGATTCTGCCTGACTATCCCGTAAACAGTAGAAAGCCCCAGTCCTGTACCTTTCCCTTTTTCCTTTGTTGTATAAAAAGGTTCAAAAATATGTTTCTGCTCTTCTCTGCTTATCCCCCTGCCAGTGTCAGTCACAGTAATCAGCACAAAATCACCCGGATTGAACTCAGGGTTAAGATTGCAGTAATCTTTGCCAAAACTCAGATTTTCTGTTTCTATATAAATACTTCCCGCTCCGTCGATCGAATCTCTTGCATTTATGCAGAGATTTACAACAATCTGCTCTATCTGCATGGGGTCCATTTCAACTATGGAAGCTACGGCTGAAGGCTTCCAGTTCACACACACTTCTTCACCTATAAGTCTTTTCAGCATTTTTATCATGTCTGATATTACGGCATTGATATCAAGCTTTTTCGGAACAACTGTCTGCTTTCTGGCAAAAGCAAGAAGCTGCCTTGAAAGATCTGCTGATCTTTCTGCAGCCTTTTTTATTTCGTTTAAATGTTCAAAAAGCTCTCTGTCATTATCAGCTCTTTCCATTGCAAGCTCACAATGCCCTATAATGACGCTGAGCATATTGTTGAAATCATGTGCAACTCCCCCTGCAAGCCTTCCTATGGCCTCCATTCTTCCTGCATGGGCAAAATTTTCTTCCAGCTTTGCGTTGTATTCCTGTGTCTGTTTCCTGACAACTGTCTCAAAGGCAAGATCAGCAAGCTGTTCAATTACAGCACTGTCATAATCATCATAAGGTCTTTTTTTATTGCCGACTCCAAGGATTGCCTTAATTTTATTCCCTCTCATAACAGGCACTACAAGTTCCCGTAAAACCGGTGTATGACCAGGCGGAAGGCCTTTTTTGCCTTTTGCAGTTTTATAGTCATTGTGTATGACAGTTTTTCTTTTTCTTATACTCTCAACCCATATTCCCGCATCGGCAACCGGATAATGAGTCCCTTCGCCTTCTGCTTTGCAGCATTTCAAAGTATTTGTAGACCAGGTTGTAAGTGTCAGATTTTTCTGATCCTCATCAACAAAGTGATAAAAACCTATTTCACTTCCTGTGAGAATTTCTGCTTCGTCGAGGAATTCCCTCAGAAGCTCTTTTGAACCATGATCTGTCGAGTATTCAAGAATTCGCAGTAATGCATCCCGTGAATCTCTGTATTTCCTGAGCTGAATTTCGTAGGAAGAAAGGTCTGATAAAATTACTCCAGCGCAGTATATATGATTTTGTTTATCACACACCGGAAATGCGCTTGCACTGAACCAGGCTTCATAACCATGGTCATTGTCTTTCCTGAAAAAATTAACCTTCCCTTTTTCGGGTTTTCCGGTCCGGAAAACTTTTTCCACAGGACACCCCATGCACTTTTCACTGCATCTGAAAATATCCAGGCACACTTTTCCCTTGACGTCAGAAAGACAAACACCAGCTAACTCAGAGTATGCTTTGTTGCTCCACACGACAGAGTAATCTCTTGAATAAAAGACTACAGGCAGAGGCAGTTTTTCCAGGGCTTCGCCTTTGATCAGGTCTGTTATCTCCATTAGTCCTCCTTTGAATTTAAAGGATCATCAGGATTCAGCCAACACTAAAAATCCCAATTGGATTCGGATGATCTTTCTCTCAAATCAAGCTATATTCATACTGAAGCACAAAAAAGAAACAGCTGTTATTTTTTGAAAAATATTTTAATCAGTTTATATTCAGTATACGATTCAAATTGAAAATCACGGAAGGTATAATTTTAAAAATAACTGTGCAGACAGATTTAAAAAATTTTTAAACTTATTAAAAAAGGACATAGATGAAAAGCAAATTTAAATATTTATATTAATTCAATTTATATATAATTTAAATTAATTTTATTCTTTTTTTTATTGAACTCCCTCCGGCTGCATCAATAAACTCCTGTCCAAGAGCAAGGCTTTTTTCTTTTGCCTTTTTCCAGAAATCTATTCTTTCCTCATCTTTTCCTTCAAAATTTTTAAAATCTTTTCTGTCCGGAATTCTTTTATAAGGAAGATCTGAGACAAATTCAGGAGAAGGTGCCAGAAGCAGAACATTTTTTAAATCTTTTTTGCCGGCTCTTCTCCAGAAAAGTTTTTTGTCAAACCAGCCCGGAATTATTTCATCGTAAAAATGATGATACAAAACAATTTTGTTTTCATTTGTATTTCCGGTGAAATCAAAAACAGGATGATAGTCGATTATACCGCCGTCTCTGTATACTCCATCAGGAGCTCCCTCTATTGAGTCAACTCCGTTCATGACAAGAGGGATTGAACCGGATGCAAGAAGAGCTTTTTTAAAGTTTTTCCCTGTAAGTGCAACTCTGTTAAGAGGAAAACCGTTTACCGATAAAAAAGGGGGCTTTGTCCTGTTGTCAAAAAAGAAAGTTCTTTCAAAATATCTCCCTATGCTTTCTCTTTTGAAAACATTTAAAAAAGCTGCTTTTAAAAGTGCTTTGGACTGGGGGATCAGTTCTTCTCGGGCAGTGCTTCCAAGACATCTTACAGCTGAAAATGAAATTCTGAAAACAGGATGGTTCAATATCTCATCAACTCTTTTGTCATCAAGAAAAGCATCAATAATATCCCTGGCATTTCCTGAGACTTCGTCAGCAGTAATTTTTTTTCCGTATCTCTGGTTTATATATAAATCTGCAAGATTGTCAAAAGCCTGCTTGCAGTCATTCTGACAGGCAGCTGCAAATTTCCAGGCTCCTATTGAAGTACCGAAAAAATGAACAGGCTTTGTTCTTTCCTTAAGCCAGTCGCCGAAGACTGCCCTGTCAAGACCGTATATTGAAAGCCATTTTGCAGCACCTGATGCAGAAACACAGACAGACACATCCTCAGGTGAAAGACCTTTATCCATAATCTGAGCATACGCATTTTCACCAGCCAGAAATAAAAGACCTTTTTTCATTCTAATTAAACATCCCTTCCATTTCAGTTAAAAGATCTTCAGGGACAATTTTGAGTTCCTTGAATTTTTCCGGTTCAAAAAGAACGAATTTTCCTGTTGCCCTTGCACAGACCTCATTGTCATGGTTGAGAATTTCACTTTTCATCAGCGCTTTTCTTTCGCTGATCTGTTCATGAATCCATCCCCTTGATAAAACTTTTTTTTCTACATAAACAGGCTTTAAAAACTCAATTTCCATTGACTGGGTCAGAATAAATTTCTTAAAAAAATGAATCGCAGCCCATGACATGGTCTCGTCAAGAATTGTTGCAAGAACTCCTCCGTGGGAAAGGCTTGCCCACCCTCTGTGATGCCCGGCAATAAAAGTTTCACTCTGCATAATCCTGCCGTTTGTTTCAAACTCCATCTTAAGACCGCAGGAATTATCCCTGCCGCAGGCAAAACATTTTAAATCTGAAGTATAAACCCTGTACCATTTTTCCATTATTCACCGTATGCTAAAATCTTATTCTGTATCCAAAAAGGAAATTATGGTCTTCTTTATCCCAGTCATAACCGTTTTCCTCAAAATCTGCTTTCAGATATCTGTATTCCAGAATAATAGCCGCATTCCCCATTATATGAAAATTCATGTTAAGCTTTCCGTCAAGATAATATTCTCCGTCATCCCAGGTAAGGGGTTCAGGAGAAAAGGAAATCTCGCCGCCGAAAGAAACGGGTATAGTAAGAGGATTTACCTTTGAAGGGAGGTCATAATCCATGCCCAGAAGAAAGCACAATGAAAAAAGCTCACTTGAAAAATTTGAATTCTTTTCTGCATCTGCATAAACACCTTTAAATCCAAGCTTGTATCTTGCTCCAGGCATGAAATCATCACTTTTAACTCCCAGATCAATACCAAGCAGCTTAAAATCGTCTGACTTGTATGTACCCTGAACCCCGGCTTCCATAGATCCGTAGTCAATTTTATCAAGATATGCAACACGGGCATCTACAGTTGAATTATTAGCAAAAAGAAAAGCATCGATATTCATTGCATAGGCATTGCCGAAAAACAAAGCAATACCTGAAAACAATACAGACAAATAAAATTTTTTCATTTTTTATCTCCTTAATTTTTCTTTAAAAAATTATAATAAGTATCCAGTGTATATAAAGGACCAAGAGGATTATGAGCTGCAACCTTATCCTTTGCGGCAAAGACAGTGCACATTGCATTACTGTATTTCATAAAAATCGAATCATGTCCAACACAAAGGCCTACAACAATATTCCACTGCGTACCCGCATTATTGAGCGCAACAGCCTGAAGACAGGGATTACAGAAAGTCTTGTCATAACCCTGGTTATTTTCTGAAATGAATTCAGATTTCTTTAAATTACCGCATGAACATATTACAGAATTAACTACAAAGCCTCTTGATTCAAAAAGAGACTGAATAATTTCAGCCTCCTTTTTAAGTCCTGAGCAGAACGCAATACCTATTTTGGTGAATTCCATTTTTTCTGCTACATAAAGGGTCTCTTCAATTCTTGTTTTTCGGGGCCCTTTAATATCAGATGATATTTTATAGATTTTTTCTATTTCCGGATTGGAATACTCTTTCCTGATTTCCTCACGATCCTGCTCAAAATATTTTGTTGGACAGTATTTCGGATATTTTTTACCGCCTGTGCACAACCGCTCTTTTATTTCAAAAGGGCACTTTGAACATTGGGGATTATAACTCATTTGCAGACCTGATTTGCAGATTAAATTAACAGAACAGCCAAAAGTTTGCCTGCTCATTCAAAGTTCTTACAATACAACAAATTAACTTTGTTTCAACCATAAAAACGCCCCTGAAATTTTTTTGTTTTTTCAGAGGCGTTTTCTATAAGTTATCTGGTTAATAACTCCTCCAGATAATCAGATTTTTATCTTTTTTTAACCAACGGGAATTTATTCAGCCAGAGACAACCCCGGCCATTTTTTTTCTCTTTTTATTTTTCCCCTCTTTTCAGAGGCACAAGAAAAACAGGGATTTTCGATTTTCTCAACACACCCCTTGAAACACTTCCCACAAGCAGCTCCTCAAGCCTGCCGTGACCATGGGTTGCCATTACAATAATATCAAAACCCTCTTCTTCCGCAGTCTTCAATATTTCAGTGACAGGATGGCCTATCTTGACAAGTATGTCTGAAAAAGAAACATTGCACCCTTTTTTTATATACAGTTCCATTTCATTCAACGTCTGATCTATTCTTTCCTTTACTGCTTTTTTTGCATTTTCAAATCTTTCTGTTTCCATTTCCTTCCACTTGTCAAAACCGAAATACAGTTCCATTTCAACACCGGTACTGAGCGAAAGTTCTTCAAAAACATTTGGAACCACATGAATTGTTGTCATTTCGGCTTCATACTGGCAGGCAATACTCATTGCATACTTCATGGCTTCTCTTGCAGCTTCGGATAAGTCTGTGGCATATAGTATTTTTTTTACGGGTCGGAACATGTCGCCTCCTTTCAGCATACAGTTTTACTGGATAACAGCTTTTATTGTGAATAGGAAAACTATATCATCTTTGCAGGGAATTAATAATGAAAATATGGAAGAAAAATAAAAAAAGCCTTTAAGGAAAATCCTTAAAGGCTTTAATGCTTTGTATGGCGGGAGCGACGAGACTCGAACTCGCGACCTCCGGCGTGACAGGCCGGCGTTCTAACCGAACTGAACTACGCCCCCGCTTTATAAAGATCGATCTGATGGTGGGCGAAACAGGGCTCGAACCTGTGACCCTCGGCTTGTAAGGCCGATGCTCTCCCAACTGAGCTATTCGCCCGTTCAAATCAACGGATATCTTTTATGATTATTTAAATTAAAAGTCAATAACAATATTTTTATTTTTATAATTTTTTAATTTCATCATACTTAAGTTGACAATGAAGCTAAAAAATAAAAGCCCTGATTTATGACTTTTATTCAATGCTCATTCACTTTTCATGGATTTCTGAGAGTTTAACTTTTTCAGTGTAAAAAACAGGTTTCAAATAAAAAAAGCCTTCAGGATTACCTGA
>JBFWJK010000087.1:0-13630 GCA_050253255.1 Desulfobacteraceae bacterium
CAAAAAAACTTTCCACCTCATCCATACGCATGAGCTTTGATTTCGCATAACTCAGAGCGGCCCTTGCAGACTCCTGCATCACATCACCAATCTGCCCGGTAATCTGAACTTCCCCTTTTCCGGGAAGAATAGAGGCTTCTATGTAAAGCACTTCTCCGCCAGCTTCAGTCCAGGCCAGACCGGTTGAAAGACCGATCTGGCTTTCCTCCTTGTCCATTTCAGGCTCAAATTTAGGGATACCGAGAAACTTTGCAAGATTTGATGAATTTATCTTTATTGAAGATTTTTTTTCTTCAATTATAAGCCTTGCAGACTTTCTTGTTATTGCCCCGATTTCCCTTTCAAGGTTTCTTACGCCGGCCTCTGCTGTGTACTCTGTAATTATTTTTTTAAGAGCATTGTCGCTTATGACAAGCTGATCTTCTTTTATACCGCAGTCTTTTTTCTGTCTTGGAATAAGATAATTCTTTGCAATCTCTTCCTTTTCTTCAGGTGTATAGCCTGAAAGCTCAATTATTTCCATTCTGTCAAGCAGAGCTGAAGGAATGGTATCCGTCATATTTGCAGTGAGAATGAACATTACTTTTGAAAGGTCAAAAGGAAGATTGAGATAATGATCGCTGAATTCAAAGTTTTGCTCGGGATCAAGAGCCTCTAGAAGGGCTGAGGAAGGATCTCCCCTGAAATCCGAGCCTAGCTTGTCTATTTCATCAAGCATGAATACAGGATTTTTTGAACCGCAGTCTTTGATTCCCTGGATTATTCTTCCAGGCATTGCACCAATATATGTTCTTCTGTGACCTCTTATTTCTGCCTCGTCTCTTATTCCGCCAAGGGATACTCTGTGGAACTTTCTGTTCATAGCCCTTGCAACAGCCTGACCAAGAGAAGTTTTACCTACCCCGGGAGGTCCTGCAAAGCATAAAATTGGTGATTTAGAGTCTGGATTAAGCTTTTTAACACTTAAATACTCAAGAATTCTTTCCTTTATTTTTTCAAGTCCGTAATGGCGCTTATCAAGTTCTTCAGCAGCTTTTTTTATGTCTATTGAGTCTTTTGAAAACTTTGACCATGGCAGTTCAACCAGCCAGTCAAGATAAGTTCTTATTACACCTGCTTCAGAAGAATCAGAGTTCATCTGCTCAAATCTCTTGAGCTGCTTTTCAGCTTCCTTCTGAACATTTTTTGGCATTTTCGCTTTTTTGATTTTCTTTTTATAATCTTCTATCTCTTCAAGCTTGTCGTCCGACTCTCCAAGTTCCTTGTGAATTGCCCGCATCTGCTCTCTGAGATAATAATCCTTTTGAGTCTTTGAAATTTCATCACGGACATCGGACTGAATTTTCGCCTGAACAACTGAAAGCTCAACCTCTTTCATGAGATAGTCGTTGACTTTTCTAAGTCTTGTTTTTACGTCGCGCTCTTCAAGGAGGGACTGTGCTTCCTCTATCTTGAGCTGGAGATTTGAAGCAACAAGATCTGCAAGCTTTGAAGGGTCGTCTATTGAATCAAAAACTGCTTTTATGTCGTTTGTGAGTTCTCCCCTGAGACCGAGTATCTTTTCACTCTGCTCCTTGATATTTCTTACAAGAGCCTCGGTTTCCATATCAAAATCTTCGATTTCAATATCGTCAATAAGTTCAACACTTACTTCAAAATAAGGGCTTTCATTCAGATATTCTTTAATTTCACCCTTTGTGACACCCTGAACAAGAGCCTTGACCTTCCCATCAGGAAGTTTGAGTATTCTCAAAACCTTTGCCACCGTGCCGACAGTGTAGATATCATCCTTATCAGGTTCTTCAGATACAGGATCTTTCTGAGTAGCAAGAAATACAAAATTATTAACTCCAACAGAGGCCTCTATGGCCTTTATGGATTTTTCTCTTCCCACAAAAAGAGGAAGAAGCATGTCTGTAAAAATCACAACATCCCTTACAGGCATCATCGGCATCGATTCAGGAATATCTTCCCTGTTGAATTCCTCTTCAAGTATATTTATAAGATCGTCTTTATCTGTTTCAGCCATTCTTTCTCCCAATTAAAAATTTTGCCTTCCCTTTACAGGGCAATCTTTGTAATATAAAGCAATTTTTTGAGTTGACAATACAAGATACTCTGTATTTTCTTTTTTTTGCTGTTTAACCATCAAACAATTACAAAATATAATGAAAGCAGTTCAATGTATTCCTCTAATTTTATTCTTTTTGCATCTTTTATATTCGGTTCATGCATCGGAAGTTTTCTGAACGTTTGTATATTAAGAATTCCAAATGATATTTCAATAGCTTTTCCACCCTCTTCATGTACGAACTGTGATACTCCCATAAAATGGTACGACAATATTCCTGTCTTGAGCTATATCTTTCTGCTTGGCAGATGCAGAAAATGCAAAGAAAAAATTTCGCTTCAGTATCCCATAATTGAACTTTTTACAGGATTTATGGCATTTTACACTGTTTTTTCCTTTTCTTTAACCCTTAAATCTCTTTTTGTGTTTGTTTTTGTATGCGTTCTTACAGTCATAAGCGTAATTGATCTTCATCATAAGATAATTCCCGACATTATAAGTCTTCCCGGAATACCTGTTTTTTTAGTTCTTGCTCTTCTTATAGATGAAACAAGTTTTACAGATCTTGTACTTGGAATACTTGCCGGGGGCGGTATTTTATATCTCATAGCCTTTGGATATTATCTTCTCACCAAAAAAGAGGGGATGGGAGGAGGAGACATAAAACTTCTTGCCATGATTGGTGCATTTACAGGTTTCAAAGGAGTTTTTTTTACAATATTTTCATCATCTCTTATTGGAACGGCAGCAGGTATTTTTCTTATGATACTCAAGGGCAGAAATATGAAATATGCCATCCCTTTCGGCCCTTTTCTTTCTCTGGGAGCCTTGATTTATATATACTTCGGAGACATTATCATTTTCCACTACATAAATTTCATCAGAGGATGAAAATTTTCTTGATTTTAATTTTATTGGGCATATAGTTCTTTTTAACCTGAACTGAAATGCAAAACTCAGGTTAAGACTAATTTACAGGGAACTGCATACCATGTCCGGCTGATTTCACTTCTTTAAAAACAGAGCATATACCGCATACACTTTAAATTTAAAATTAATCCGGGACTTAAATGAACCAGACAAAATTAAGAACCGCTCTTCCTGAGGACGAAGACTTTATTGTTTCACTGGAACAGATTTCTTTTCCAAAGGAAAGACAGAGCTCAAAAAAGTCCATACGAAACAGCATAAAAAGCAAAAACCAGATTGTTTACATTGCTGAAAGACAGGGACTTCCTGCAGGCTGTGCCGTACTTTTTCTTTACAAGCACTCCTTAAGAATTTATTCAATTGCTGTTCATCCTGATTTTCAGAAAAAAGGAATAGGAAAATTTCTTTTAAACCAGATAACTAAAACAGCACAGGAAAAAGGGTTTGAAAAAATAACCCTTGAAGTTGAGACAAAAAATGAACGCCTTGTAAAATGGTACCAGAAATTTTCCTTTGAAAAGACCGAATTTCTGAGAAATTATTATGGAAACGGCGAAACTGCATTCAGGATGGAAAAAAAACTTTTCTGCCGTTATGACGACACAGAAGAAGCAGGAAACATTGTAGTAATTGACAATCCTAAAAAGTATGACCTTGACTTCCCCGGCATAAAAATCATTTCCGCAAGGGATTATCTCTCACTGAAGCTTTTCAGAAACTCTGAAAAATTCAATGTATTGAACCTTTGTTCCAATTACAGGGCTCATTCCATGGGTTATTACATCTCTCTTATTTCTTCAGCGAGAAATCACCGGGTAATCCCTTCTGTAATGACTGTAAAGGATATTTCAAATATTTCAATTGCACAGACTCTTTTTGAAGAAATCAAGGATGTCTTCGATGAAAAGCTCAGGACACTAAAGGAGCAGTACTTTGAAATAACTGTTATTTTAGGAAAAACACCTGAAAAAAAATATCAGGAGCTTGGTAAAAAACTTTTTTCAATCTTTGAAATCCCTTTTTTTCATATTGTCTTTAAAAAAAAGGAATGCTGGAAAATTAAAAAAGTATCTCTTCTTAATATAGAGAACGCAGTAAACGATTACCACGACCTTTTTAAAGAAGCTCTTTCAGATTATTTTGAAAAAAAGAGGTACAGAAAAACAAGGCTTAAAAATTACAAGTATGATCTTGCAATATTGGTAAACCCTGAGGAAAAAACCCCTCCCTCATGTGAAAAAGCCCTCAACAACTTTAAGAATGCAGCTGAAAAAACAGGATTTTATACTGAATTTATTACAAAAACAGACTACAGAAGACTCTGCGAGTTTGATGCCCTTTTTATAAGAGAAACAACTGCAATCGAAAACCACACTTACCAGATAGCAAGACACGCATACACAGAAGGACTTGTGGTAATTGACGATCCATGGTCAATCCTCCTTTGTTCAAACAAGGTATATCTGAGCGAGCGTCTTGACCGTGCAGGTATAAAACAGCCCAGATCATGGCTTTTGACAAAAAGAATGCTTCATACTTCAATAATTGAATCGCTTCCTTTCCCGATTGTGCTGAAGCTTCCTGAAAGCTCATTTTCACTGGGGGTATTCAAGGTTACTTCAGTCGAAGAGCTTAAAACAAGGCTTTCCTCACTTCTTTTAAAAAGTGATCTTGTAATTGCCCAGGAATATCTTGAAACAGATTATGACTGGAGAATAGGCGTTCTGGACAACCAGCCTCTTTTTGCCTGCAAATATTTCATGGCACACGGCCACTGGCAGATCTACAACTGGGAATCAAAGGAAAATCCCGATTTCGCAGGCATGTCTGAAGCTGTTCCCATAAATCAGGTTCCGTCAAGAATTTTAAAAGCTGCTGTAAAATCTTCTTCCCTGATAGGCAACGGACTGTACGGAGTTGATATCAAGGAAATCAACGGGTGTCCTGTAATTATAGAAATTAACGACAACCCCAATATTGACGCAGGTATTGAAGATCAGCTCCTTGGAGAAGAACTCTACCTCAGAATAATGAACTCTTTTTACAACAGAATAGAAAAAGAAAGACAAAGCCCTAATTTTTTACTCTAGAACTACGGAATTAAAAAACATGATGCATCCTGATACAACTGTACAAACCATTAACCCTGTAATTGGAAAAGGTGTTTTTGCCCTGAAGGATATTCCAAGAGGAACAATAATTGTTGCAAGAGATCCCTTTGATATTGTCATAGATGAAAAAAGTTTTTCAAACCTTGATCCTGTTTTGAAAAATTGCATGGAAACCTATATGTACAGGGATAAGAACAAAAATTTTGTTTTAAGCTGGGATCATGCAAAATACATGAACCACAGCTGCTGTTCAAATACAATGATGACAGATTATGATCTTGAAATTACTGTAAGAGACATAAAGGCCGGTGAAGAAATCACAACCGAATACGGTCTTTTAAATATTGTTGAATCCTATGAGATATGCTGCGGATGTAAAAACTGCAGAAAAGTACTTAAAACCGACGATATTGAAACTTACTGGAGTTTATGGGATCAGTCAATAAAGCAAAGCCTGTTGATGACAGACAGAGTTTTACAGCCTCTTTGGGGTGTTCTTGATAAGAGATCAAGAAAAAGAATTGAAGAACTTATAAAAAACCCGGAACTTTACAGTTCGGTTAAAAAGCTCTCTCTTACCGGAAAAGACTGAGCATTTATTTTAAAATAATCAGGCTGAAAAACGTCCGAATAAAAAAAGCTCACCATATTTTTTATGGTGAGCCCTGATTTTTTACGGTTTATTCCGATAATATCCTGTCATACATTTTCCCTACCCCGTAATCCCTTCTTCGCATAAATTTTTCAGGTGAAGGGCCTGTAAGCTGCATTTCAGGATTTTTTTCAAGAACACTTACCGCTATTGCCATTTCTTTGGTGCACCCGGTGCTGTATGTAGCATCCTTTCCAACCCACTCCGGCGGAACCTTCTTTCCAAGAAGCTTGAATGAGTGGGCAATATCATCGTAGGTCTGGAACCTCCATATATCTATATATCCGCTCCTCTGAACTATTTCCCACATATACATGAGGTCATCTGCATCCATTCCGGGTTCGTAGTATCTGGAAGGATTGATAATAAAAGTATCTTCGTAACTTTCTTCAAGATATGAAACAAAGGTCGACATAATCTCAGTTGCCTCGTCGATTTTTCCTGGAATTGAACCGATTATACCGCTGTAGAACATAACAGTTGAGCCCGATTCCTTTTTGTTTTTCATCTGCTCAATTATCTGCAGTGCCTTTTTTTCAAGATCCTCTCTGGTAAATCTGATTACCTCCGAATGTGCTTTCTTAAGATCAATTACAACAAAACCGTCGTCATTGTGTGAAATATTGAATACAGGGCGTGTAAAAGAAAAATGTGTATCAAAAAACCTTCTTTTCTGTTCCCTTCCCCTGGATATTATTGCATCCGATTCCTTGAATGCCCTTGCAAAAGTAGTTGAAGCCATCAAAAGGTTCAGGGTTTCCTGGGTACCGTCTGATATCACAAGAACATTTTTTTCCCGCTGAAGATAAGAGATAATCTCATTTTTTGAAATATCCCTGGTATAAATAAATTCGCTGTGGCTCAGTTCAGATTTTAAAGTTTCGTCTTCTTCTGCATCAGTTATATCAACCTTGGAATAGATAGGAGCCTCCTTGAAAACAAGAAACACCTTATGTCCAAGTGAAGCAAGGTAATTCACAATACGTATATCTATAATGACTTCTCCGGCTTCATCAGCAAGCCACATAATTTTCTTTTTCTGTCTTTTTTCAATAACTGAACCGCCTCCTTCAATTCCAAGAAATGAGAAAAAATCACTTACTCCGTTTCCCAGGAATTTCTTGTCAAAGCACTGTTTCAGTTTATCATTGTCAACATGTTCTTTTTTATCCCAGAAAATATCTGGCTGGCCTATAAGAGAGATGAATCTTCTGAGTTCTATATATTCAAGCTTTTGTCTTATCTCCGAAAGGGAGTCAGGAACTCCTGTTTCCCTGTTTATGTATATACTGTCAATCGCTTTTTTAAAAAGACCGGATTCAAGAAAATCCCTGACCATCCTGTTTTTTTCAACTTTAATAGCAAAATACGGGTCGC
Source organism: Desulfobacteraceae bacterium (assembly GCA_050253255.1). Lineage (GTDB taxonomy): Bacteria > Desulfobacterota > Desulfobacteria > Desulfobacterales > JACKCP01 > JACKCP01. The sequence goes on from JBFWJK010000087.1 coordinate 7,142, forward strand.
TTATTCCGGACTGATTGATAAAAATTTTAAAAAGCCTTTTCTCAAGCCTGGAAGGGATCATCATAAGATCCCTGGTTTCATGTTCATACTTTATATTCAGAAGAGACTTTAAAAACGGTTTTTTTTCTTCATCAGAAACAAAATCATCGACAAGCTTTAAAATCCTTTCCTTTACCCTTGAATAAATAAATTCAAGTTCAGGATTTTTGACCCTTGAAATTATTGTATTAAACATTTCATCTGTACATGGATAATAATGTGTTTTCTCATGCTTCATATACACCATGAATCCGATCTGTTCAGGTGAAGCGACCTGATTTGGATAAATTGAATGATCAAGATGGTTTTCAATAAAAAATATTGCATAGAATGCATCAAAATCTGGGTTCTGACCTGGGGTAAATTCAATCACAAAAGCCTCCGGTAATAATAAGTTCTAAAACAATTTTATTTTGAATACAAAGTGGGATCTTTTATACAAGCCTTTTCAAATCCTTTTTTCCTTATAACGCAGCTGTCGCATTTCCCGCAGGCTCTTCCTTTAAGATCAGGGTTGTAGCAGCTCGATGTAAAGCTGTAATCCATACCAAGCTGAGTCCCTTTTTTTATAATCTGATCTTTTGAAAGATCTATAAGCGGTGTATGGATGACAAAAGGACTTCCCTCAATTCCTTTTTTTGTGCCAAGATTCACAGCTTTTGAAAAAGCTTCTATAAATTCGGGCCTGCAGTCCGGGTAACCGCTGTAATCAACAGCAGTAACTCCGATAAAAATATCATCGGCACCGATTACTTCAGCATATGAAACAGCATAGGAGAGAAAAATTATATTTCTTGAAGGAACATAAGTTACAGGAATTTTTGTACTTCCTTCCTTAAATTCCGGGACACTGATTTTGCTGTCTGTCAGTGCGGAACCGCCGATTGAGGAAAGATCTGTCTGTATAATAACATGATCTGTTACACCAATAAATCTTGCAGTACGGTCAGCATAGTCAAGTTCGGTTTTGTGTCTCTGATTATAATCAAATGAAAGTGCATATACTTCAAAACCAAGATCTTTTGCAATTACAGCACAGGTTGCAGAATCAATTCCTCCGCTCAAAAGCACAACAGCTTTTTGATTTCCCATTTTTAAACTCCTCTCATTGATTCAGGCCAGATAACTTTATGCATCTGGATCTGCATTCTTGAATCCGGTTTTTCATTAATCACCCATGAAGCAAGTTCCCGTAAATCAGTTTTATTGAACACAGGAGAAAAAATTATGTTTTCGGGCTTTATTTTCAGGCTGACGCTTTTTATTACATCAAGGGCAAATAAAAAATCGTTTTTGTCCTGAACAACAAATTTAAGCTGATCTTCATTTTCAAGTTTTTCAAGATTGGAATAGAGATTGAATTTTTCCATCTTACTTGAAGGGGTTTTTATATCCATAATTTTTACACATTTTTTTTCAACAAGGTCAATGTCAAAACTCCCGTTTGTTTCAATAAGGGTTTTACAGCCTTTTTCAATCAGCTTTTTAATAAGAAACGGTGTATTTTCCTGCAAAAGAGGCTCTCCGCCGGTTATTTCCACAAGCTTTACCCCGAAGGAATCAGTTTTTTCAAGTATAGAGTCAATATCGCAAGCAAAGCCTTCTTCAAAAGAATACCTGGTATCACAATATGAGCATCTCAGGTTGCAGCCTGTAAGCCTTATCATTACACAGGGTCTCCCCTGATCAAGACCTTCACCCTGAATGGAGCAGAAAATTTCATTTACTTTAAGTGTCATATTTACTCATGAATTTTTAATTTCAGCCGATATAAATTTTCAAATTTGCTTCAATGCTGGTCAAGCTTGAAAATAGTTTAGTTTAGGTTATATTGGAAAATCTTTATTTAAATAAGAAAAAAATAAATTTTTCTTATAATAAAAAAGCTTATCCTGCTACATTAAAATAAACAGTATTAATACTTAATTTATTTTGTAAATTCTATCAGATCTGAAGATAATATGGTAAAAAAACAGCAAGAAAAAAAGAATGAACAAAAAAAACCTAAAAGCAGAAAACTGATTTTTATTTTTATTGCTTTTGTTTTATCACTGACAGTTGCAGCTTCTGTTACCTGGTATATCTATGTTGAAAAAGACAGGTTCAGGCCAGAAACACATACTTATTTTGATTTTCCTGCCAAAACACAGATATTTTTTTATAAAAACTATCCGGAAATAATCAGCCTCGCCGATTCAATTGACAGCGAACTTGCAGAAGTTGAAAAAGAATCTCAAAGAATTTCAAACATTGAAAAAGAATACCCTGACCAAAAAAATATTACCGGAAAAGCCCTTCAAAAACTCAGTAAAATCCAAAGCGATTCAAAAAATGAAATGTCAATTATTATAAATGATTTAAACAGCATCTTTGTTCAAGCCAATCTTGGATCAGCTCCCTTTGAGGATAATTTCATAAACGATGCAAAAGCAGCTGAAGAAAAACTAAAGACTCTTAAGAATAAAATAACCGATGAAGCAAAACCTTACAGATCAGACAGAAAAAAACCTGAAGGGATAATCGGAAAAATTAAATTTTACATTGGTATAGACTGAATTTAATGACCTGGGAATTTATTCTACCGGCACTCAGACAGAAGCAGTTTCACTGATTTTCACCTCATCAATTGCTTTTCTTACAGCGCTTGCAAGATCCGTCTTTAAAACAGGCTTCATGATAAAAGATGAAATCTCGTGTTTTCTCCCTTTATCCACTGCAACTATTTCGCTGAATCCGGAACATACAATTACCGGAAGGTCTTTTCTTATTGTGTGAATTTTTCTTGCAAGCTCAAAGCCTGTCATATTAGGCATAGTGTGATCGGTAACCAGCAGATCAAAACTCTCTGGATTAGCCTTGAAAGCTTCAAAAGCCTCGACGCTGCTTGTTCTCAATGTGGTCTTGTATCCAAGATCCTTGAGCATGTCTCCAATCACTTCAACTATCAGTTCTTCGTCATCTGCAACAAGAATATGCTCAACCCCTCCCTTAATGCTCTGAGGAAGAAACTTTTCGCCTGAATAGTCAAGGTCACTCACCACAGGAAGAAAAACATTAAAAGACGACCCTTTCCCTTCTTCGCTGTAAACCCTTATGAAACCTTTACATGACTGTACTATCCCGTGAACTGTTGCAAGACCAAGGCCGGTCCCCTTTCCTTGAGGTTTGGTTGTAAAATACGGATCAAAAATTCTTTCAAGAATATATCTTGGTATTCCGGTTCCTGTATCTGAAACCGTAAATCTCAGGTATTTGCCTGAACTTATATCTGTCATTACAGATCTGTCTATGTCTTCCTCATCTATATCGACTGTCTTCAGATAAATCCCAAGCACTCCGCCTCTTTCCTCCATTGCCTGATAAGCATTGGTTCCAAGGTTCATAGCCAGCTGATGAATCTTGGTTGAATCTGCAAGCACAGTAAGCGGAGTATTTTCAATGTCAGTTTTTATTTCTATGGTAGACGGGATTGAAGCTCTTAAAAGTTTAAGCGCCTCAATAATGATGATGTCAATTCTTACAGGTTTTTTCTCTTCCTCATTCTGTCTGCTGAAGGTAAGAATCTGATGTACAAGATCTCTTGCTCTGTATGCTGCAGACAATATGTTTTTTACATACCTTTTTTCCTCGCTCCCTTTTTCATACTTGTTTGATAAAAGTTCTGAAAAACCTATTATAGGAAATAAAATATTGTTGAAATCATGGGCAATACCTCCTGCAAGCGTACCTATGGCCTCTAGTTTCTGAGCTTTCCGAAGCTGAGCTTCCATTCTTCTTTCCTGAGTAACATCCCTTTTTACAGCTACAAAATGCTGAATTTCCCCGGTTCTGTCAAATACAGGAGAAATTGAAGCTTCCTCCTCATAAATATTACCGTCTTTTGATTTATTTTTAAGATACCCGTTCCATGTAAGGCCTTTCTTAAGCCTGTTCCACATTTCCTCATAAAAGAAACTTCCATGAAAACCGCTTTTGACAATATTCGGGTTCCTGCCTATGGCTTCATTTTTAATATATCCGGTAATATTTTCAAAAGCAGGGTTCACATAAATTATTTTACCGTATTTATCCGTAATAACTATACTTTCAACAGCCTGCTCCATAGCAGCAGACAAAATTGCCTGCTCCTCCTCCATTTTAACTCTCCTGGAAATATCGGCAGCAACTCCGCTCAGGCCGATAACCTGATCCTTGTCATTTCTTATTGGAGAAACAGTTACCTCATAGTAGCGGTCAATAAACTTGACCACTTTTGTAAAGGTTCTCAATTTGAGACCTTCTTCAACAAGTTTTATAAGTTCAGGAAAATTTCTGTAAAGTCTGTAAACAGACTTGCCCACAAGGGAATCCGGCTTCAAGCCAAAAGGCCTCAGTCCCATCCCCCTGCAAAGAGTAATCCTGCCTTCATTGTCTACAGCCCATAAAATTACCGGAAGACTGCTTATTACCGAGTTCAGTCTTTCTTCTGCTTCCTTCAGGCACTTCTGGGTGAGAACTTTTTGTGAAACATCTTCTATTGAGGTGACAAACATTTCGACTTCACCGTCATCGCCGATAATGGGTGTGGCATTGAATGAAAGATAAATCATCCGGTTATTGCCGTCGGAAACAACATGCCGTACATCCTGAATCATTGTTTTTTCACGCTTTAAAATATTAAAAATATAATCTTTTTCATCCAGGCTGTTTAAACTGAAATCTCTTATATCCCATGACTAGTCGAGAAATTTACTGCAATTTATCTCATCTATTTCAAGACCAAGAATATCTGCAGTTCTTTGATTTGCATAAAGTATCTCTCCTGTTTTTCCTTCCACAGCTATTATTCCGGCAGGACTTGTTTCAACTACTTTTGAAAGAAAAGCCCTTTCCTTTCTCAGTTCATTTTCAGTCTGCTTGAGCTTTTCAATTTCACGAACAATAGACAAAAGGTGAGTTTTTCCATTCAATACTATTTTTGAGGCAGAAAAAAGACCTGTAATAAGCTCGCCTGTTCTCAGTCTGAATTTTGCTTCATAATTTATGACTTTATCGTCTCTTTCAATCATATCAAGCATTCTAAGACGGTCTTCAACCTTTTCCCACAAAAGAAAATTCATAGTTGGATACCCTTTTACTTCATCCGCTCCGTATCCGGTCAGATTGGTAAAACCGTCATTTACATCCACAACAAGACCTTCCGGAAATGTTGTTATCAATACAGCATCAGGGTTGGTTTTGAATACCACCCTGAACTGATTCTCTCTTTCCATGACCTTGAGAAAAGCCTGCTGTTTCTGAATTGCTACTGCATACAGTGCGGCTATTCTTTCAAGCTGATTCTGATCTGAAATATTAAACTCTGTATTTCTGCTGCCGGCAGCTATTATACCTACCACTTTATCCTTAACAACTGCAGGAACAGCAATAACAGACTTTGCATTATAATCTTCATTTCTTCCTGGAAGAATGGAATGTTCGCCTTCTGCTTTGTTAATGTACAGGCCTCGCCCTGAACTGATTGATTTTGCGCAGATTCCATATGTTTTTGATAATTTTTTTGTAAAGAAAGGCTCGCCTAAAATCTGTTCTGACTTGTAGCTTGAAATAAAAAGGTTTAAAAAATCCTCTCCTTCATCGATAAAACCGGAAACAATATATTCAGCTCCTGTAAGAGAGGAAACAGCTTCGTTCACAGAAACCGAAGCCTCATCCATTGAATTTGACAAAAGAACAGATCTTGCAAACCTTGCAATAATTTCATCACTGCCTGATTTTTCTGCAAGGATTTTTTCAGTTTTTCTTCCCATTTCAATCATGTTCTGAAGTCTTGAGTACTGCCGCAAAAAATACCATCCCATAAAAAAGAAGCACACAAGACTTAATCCAACATATATTTTGGTCATATAAGTGAGCTTTAGAAAATAAAAAATGTTCCCTTTTATGTACAGATAAGTTGAAAACCCGTTGTTTGTTTCAAGAGGATAAAACATTCTGAACTCAAACTTGTCCATATTGTAGCTTATGGAAGTAAGATGATTTTCCGGGGGCTTTATAAAATCGGGCCTGTCCTCAGAAGGATAAAGAAAATAAGGTGTATTTTCACCTTTAACCAGAATATTTAAGCTGCTTATCCATCTGTTGTCGGAAATGCTTGAATCAAGATATTTTTTTATCTCAGGATCCGCCTGGGTACTGAAATAATAATTATCAGGCAGAACCTTTCTCAGTTCCATTCCCATTGTTCTGACGTTGTCAATTGCCGCTGAAAATCCTCTGGTATTGAGAAAAACGATAAATCCGTAGGAAAGAATAAGAAAAAACAAAAGAAAAACTATTCCGAAAATCCATGATTTGGTAGAAGATTTAATGATATTAAGCATTGACTGCAAGCCTTATTAATACTTTTATGAATTAAATCAAATTCTGACTGACATTGTCCTAAAAACCATACTTATGACACTTTGTCAA
>JBFWJK010000088.1:0-13537 GCA_050253255.1 Desulfobacteraceae bacterium
AGTCCCGCAGCATTCTTTGCCGAAGTGCAGGTTTCTTTTTATGAATTTTCGTACCACTCGATATATATTTCTTCCTTTTTTTCGCATTCCTTATTCCGAGTTTCTTTATCGGCCTCAACTGCGGTTCTTGAAAAAATCATGCCCCCTCCTTGAAAAAGATAAAGTTTAAAATCCCCAAAATTTGTTTTTTGTTAGCATTTAATTATTGATAAGTAAAGAGGACTTTTAAAATACAATAAATATCCTGCCGGGCTAAAGCAGGATATTTATTACAAAATCGGGGGGACTTTCGGATAATTCTTTCGCCAGGTGGGAGGAGGCGAGGGGGACGAAAGAATTATCCTTTTTGGACTCTAACGAGCATCCGGGGGGATAAATTTCATGCATTCAGAACCTTAACTCTTTGAATACGTTTATGCCATTTCAGAAAAATTAAATCTATAGGGAAACAGGTTCAAATTCATAGGACTTTTTCCCGAAACCCATTTCAATCTCCCTGCTGCACTGCACAAGAAGAAAGGTTCACCCTGAACTGCAAAGCCTCGGATATATGATCCCTGGTTATATTCGTACTTTCTTCAATATCAGCTATGGTTCTTGCTGTTTTGAGAATTCTGTCCATAGTTCTTGCAGAAAATCTGAACTTTTCAAATGCATTGCTCAAAATTTTACGCCCATCCCCATCAAGGCTGCAGAATTCCATGACATCGTTTTTTCCCATAGAGGAATTAAGCCTCAATCCTGAACCAAATCTTTTTTTCTGAACTTTCCTTGCCTTTAAAACATTCCGCCTCATTTCATCTGAACTTTTTGATCTGGAATCGTCATAGAATTTCTCGTAGGAAATATCACTTACCTCCACCTGGATATCTATCCTGTCAAGTACTGGACCGGAAAGCTTATTTCTGTATTTCTCTATCTGAGAAGCACTGCATCTGCACTGGTGGAATCTGCTTGTAAAATATCCGCAGGGGCAGGGGTTCATAGCAGCAATCAGCATAAAATCAGCAGGGAATTCAAGAGCCCCTTCTGCTCTTGAAATAACTACACTTTTCCCTTCGAGAGGCTGTCTTAGCATTTCAAGATTGTCCCTTCTGAATTCTGTAAACTCATCAAGAAAAAGCACCCCTTTATGGGCCAGGGAAATTTCACCCGGCTTTGGTATTCTTCCTCCTCCCACCAGACCGGCATATGAAATTGTATGATGAGGTGATCTGAACGGGCGTTTTTTTATTATTCTGGTGGTTTCGTCAGTAAAGCCGGCAGCAGAATAAACAAGACTGACTTCAAGAATTTCATCTTCATCCATTGCCGGCATTATAGTAGGCACCCTTTTTGACAGCATTGTCTTTCCAGAACCCGGAGGGCCTGAAAGAAGGATATTATGGCCCCCTGAGGCAGCTATTTCAAAAGCTCTTTTTGCGTATTCCTGTCCCTTCACTTCACTGAAATCAACATTGTTTTCCTCATCAGCCTTTTTATCTTCCAGAACAACTTCTTCAGGATGTTTTTCGCCTCTGATAACAGCAACTGCTTCTGCGAGAGATAAAACCGGGACTACGAAAATATTGTCAATTATCTTTGCTTCAGCCCCGTTTTCACCCGGAACAATTATTCCTCTTAATTTTTTTTCTCTGCACAGCACAGCTCCTGCAAGTATTCCGGGCTGAGCCTTGACTTTTCCGTCAAGTGAAAGCTCTCCCCTTATCAAAAAATCGTTAATTTTTTCCTTTTCAATAATTCCTGTGCTTGAAAGTATTCCAAGAGCTATTGGAAGATCGAAACCTGCTCCTTCTTTTTTTATATCCGCAGGAGAAAGGTTTACAGTTATTCTTCCTAAAGGGAATTTAAACCCCGAATTTTTTATTGCGGCTCTTACCCTGTCTCTGCTTTCTCTTACCGCAGTTTCAGGCAGGCCTACAATCTGAAATGAAGAAAGGCCTTTTGAAACATCTACTTCTGTATCCACCTGGAGTGCTTTAACTCCGGACAAAGTCCAGGCATTAATCTTTGAAATCAAAAAAAACTCCTGTGCTGTAAAATTATTATTCTGATGAGAATATAAATCAGTTTCTGAATATTCAGTCTTTAGAACCACATCTGAACACAACTCATATTTGGGCAAAGCTTTGGTTCAGCATACGAAAATCATCTGTAACAGGCACGATGCTGCTTAAGCTTATCCATCCAGCTATCCAAAAAATCAGGCAATCAGGATCTGTTTTGTCATAATAATCATTAATCTTTTTGACTTATAATGATTTATTAAGTTATAAAACTCATTATTCATAATTAAATGAACAGGCTTCATCAAATTGCCGCTTATCCATAAAATGTTTTCACCGGAGCAAAAATGCCTGAAGATAAAAATATAAAAATTTACCAGCATACTGTAAACAAAGAAATTAAATTTCAGGGAAAAGGAGTTCACTCGGGAAAGGATGTAAATCTTTCCATTCTGCCTGGAGAACCGAACTCCGGGATCCAGTTTTTCAGAACAGACCTCCCCGGACACACCGGAATCAAGGCAATATTCAAAAATGTAACAGATACAAGCCTTGCCACAGTCATCGGAAACGGCGAAATCATTGTTTCAACAATAGAGCATCTTATGGCTGCATTTTCAGCTGTCGGTATTGATAATGCAAAAGTTTATATTGATAATTATGAACTTCCGATAATGGATGGAAGCTCATACAGCTTTGCAAACGAGATGATTCTTTCAGGGCTTGAAGAACAGCCTTTTCCAAGGCACTACATCGTGATCAAAAAAGTCGTTGAACTTGAAGAGGCCGGTAAATTTGTGGGAGCCTACCCATCAAATTCCTACAGAATCACCTGCAAAATCGATTTCACAAATCCAGTAATCGGGGTTCAGGAGTTTTCTGCGGAAATAACACCTGAAAATTTTCTCCATCAGATAAGCAAAGCCAGAACATTCGGATTCATGTCAGATGTCCAGACCATGAATATGCTGGGGCTTGGAAGAGGAGGCTCTCTTGAGACCGCAGTTGTTGTTGACGGAGATAAAATTTTAAACCCCGGCGGACTCAGGTATCAGGATGAGTTTGTAAGGCATAAAATGCTTGACTGCATAGGTGATTTTTCTCTTATAGGCATGCCTCTTCTCGGACATATAAAAACATTCAAATCAGGACACGAATTCCATAGAAAATTCCTGGATCTTCTTTTTTCAGAAAAAGATGCGTGGGAAACAAGAACGTTTATTTAACCTTTCAATATAAATCATTCTTCCAAAAAACCTGAGTTAAATTCGAGATAAAAAATAAAAAAGGCGCCTGGTAAGCCAGACGCCTTGGTTTTTAAACCTTAATACTTTTAATCTATCCTGCTTATGCTCCTACTTCTTCTTTGATTGCGGCTGCAATTTTAAAGAGAACTGTAATGATCAAAAGGCCGATTGCATATACACCTATTGTAATCATAATTTCAAGTCCTGTTGGAGCATATTCTGCAATATGGTTCAAAGGTGTTGGGTTAAAACCACCTGTGATAAGTCCCATACCTTTATCAATCCATGTGCCGATAAAAATCATCACACATGTGATTGGAAGAAGGAATCTGTTTTTTCTAAGCTTTGGAACAACAAGAAATAAAATTCCAAATCCCATCAGAAACATTGAACCCCACATCCATGGAACAAGGCTGTCATGACCGTGAACTCCCTGGAAAAGAAACTGGAAAGTTTCCATGTGGTGAGGATTCTGGCTGTAAAAAGTTACAAAAACTTCACATAGGAAAAAGAAAACATTGGCAATAAGTGCATAGCATACAATTTTTGAAAGAGTATCTATCGCCTTGTCGCCGGGATCAAACTTTGTTGTTTTCTGAACTATAAGAGCAAGTATTATAAGAAGAGCAGGCCCTGCAGCAAACGCTGATGCAAGAAATCTAGGAGCAAGGATCGCTGTAAGCCAGTAGCCTCTTCCAGGAAGACCGCAGTAAAGAAAAGCTGTTACTGTATGAATTCCAACTGCCCATGGAATTGAAAAATAGGCAAGATACTTAACCCATTTTCTGTATGATACACCGTTTCTTTCAGCCTGAAGAACATTCCATCCTACAACAACGTTAAGGAAAAGATAGCCGTTAAGTACTATCATATCCCAGAACAGCATTGAATCAGGGCTGAAGTGAATAATCACGTTAAAAAGTCTTGAAGGATATCCAAGGTCTACAATAATGAACAACAGACACATAATAAGAGCGCCTATTGCAAGGAATTCTCCAAGAACTGTAATTCTGCCGAAATCTTTATAATTATGGATATAATATGGAAGAACCACCATTACACCCCCTGCTGCAACCCCGACCAGAAAAGTAAACTGGGCAATATAAAAACCCCAGGATACATCACGGCTCATGCCGGTGATTCCAAGACCAATATTCAGCTGCTGCAGGTAAGCTATAAAACCTCCCCCTATAAGAAGCAGGAGAAAGCCTATCCAGATTCCGTATTTTTTACTTCCACTAAGTGCTTTTTCCAGCATGACACCACCTCTACACTATGTAGTAGACACATGGACCTGTACCAAGACTTGGTCTGCGTCTGATTGTAAAATTGGATTTCAATAGCCTGCGAACATCTGATTTCGGATCTTCAAGATCACCAAAAGCAACAGCACCGTCTGAAGCTTCAACACAATAAGGTGCTTTTCCCTCTGCAAGCCTTTCATCACATAGATTGCATTTTTCAACCACGCCCATCTGTCTTGTGGGATAATCAGGATTCACATTTTCTATATGAGGCCTTGGATTGAAAAAGTTAAAACTTCTTGAACCGTAAGGACAGGCTGCCATACAGAAACGGCATCCTATACAGCGGTGAAAATCCATCATGACTATTCCGTCTTCACGCTGAAAAGTTGCCTTGGTAGGGCAGGCGCGAACACACGGAGGATTTTCGCAGTGGTTGCAAAGAGCCAAAATGTCAAGCTGTTCAAGGTTTTCGGTCAGATGCTCATTTTCCTTGTCTGGAAAAACATTGTAGAATTTATCTGTCCAAATCCATTTAATCTCTTTTTTCTCTTCAGGAATCACAGGAACATTATGATTCAGATGGCATGCTTTCTGAATTTTTTCCACTCTTGCTGCATTGAGCTTTCTTGTGTCAATTACAATAGCCCATCTTTTTGCTGTAAGTGCATTGGGCTTATGAGCGAACTGTGAGTTTCCCGAAGCTTTTTTATCGCTTTTTTCCTCTTTTTTAACAACTGCCGAGGCAAAAACATTGACTGCTGATCCTGCTCCCAGACCCAGAGCAGAAACACCGGCAATTTTCAAAAAGCGTCTTCTGCTTTTCTTCATCACTTATTCTCCTTTGGATCAATATGGCATTCCCAGCAATACGGGTCTACAGCAGCATAGTTATGACACTTGTCACAAAAATCGGCCTTTGATTCATGACATCCCAGACATGAGTCCGGTCCTGTTGAAAGGCTCATCATGAATTTTTCACCCTTGCTGTTTGTATAAATTCTTTCTCCGTTTCTAACTACTGTATCTCTGAATATATCAAGAATCTGCATATGATTTGCAGCCATATTCTCTTCGATACAATAGCCGGCCTTCTGAGCTTTTTCTGAAAGAACAGGCTCCGGAGCAGGTTTCATTTTACCGGCATTAATCCAGAACGGAATACTTATAATTCCTGCAAATATTATAAATCCGGCCAGGACTTTGATTTTATCACTCATCATCACCCTCCGCATTTCCTAAAGGTTCAAAACGCAGGTTGGTCTCCCTCGGAATTTCACCGTCAAGAACAAGAGCGTTACCAACAAGTTCATGAAGACCTGTAACCTCAACACCCGGCACCCAGTAATCCATAAGCGGAGGAAGAGCTGCCCTGTCAATGGCACAAATACATGAAAGCATATTAACGCCATACTTGTCATGAACATATTTAACAGCATTGGCTCTCGGGAAACCGCCTCTTAAACGAAGCTCCATGATCTCCTCTGTGTTAAGACCTGAACCGCTGCCGCAGCAGAAAGTCTGCTCCCTGATTGTATTTTCAGGCATTTCGTAAAAATTGTTGCAGACATTTTTAAGAACGTATCTTGGCTCATCGAGAAGACCCATTGCCCTGGCAGGGTTGCATGAGTCATGGTAAGTAACCTTTAAGTGATCGTTTCTTGAAGGATCAAGCTTGATTTTATTATTCTTGATAAGGTCTGCAGTAAATTCCGCAATATGAATCATTTTTGTGGAGCGGGCATTTTCAAAAACAGTACCTGTAATCGGACTTTTTGGAACTTCCAGAAAATCGGCAGGTCCGTTCATTGTGTCCATGTACTGGTTTATAACCCTCCACATATGGCCGCACTCACCGCCAATAATGTATTTTACGCCAAGTCTTTTGGCTTCATGATACATTTTTGCATTCAGCTTCTTCATCATGTCAGAAGATGTGAAAAGGCCGAAGTTACCGCCTTCAGACGCATAGGTACTAAGGGTATAGTCAAGTCCTATTGCCTCGAAAAGCATGAGATATCCCATAAAGGAATATGTACCAGGATCAGCAAAAGCGTCACCGGAAGGAGTTACGAACAAAACTTCAGCACCTTTACGGTTAAAGCTCGGCTCAATTTTTCTACCTGTTATTTCTTCAATATCATCACAGAAAAACTCAATAATCTCTTTGAAGTTCTGCGGCTGAATTCCAAGGTGGTTACCTGTTTTCGAACAGTTTGCAACAGGCTCCTTGATCCAGTTGATATTGATGCCGAGAAGGTTTAAAAGCTCCCTTCCCATCATTGTTATTTCAGCTGTATCAATGCCGTAGGGACAGTAAACGGAACAACGGCGGCATTCAGTACACTGATAAAAATAAGAGAACCACTCCTTGATTACCTGTGGTGTAAGCTCTCTTGCACCGGAAAATTTACCAAGAATTTTTCCGGCAGTGGTAAAATCTTTTCTATAGACGGATCTTAAAAGCTCTGCCCTTAAAACAGGCATGTTCTTGGGATCACCCGAACCAATATAAAAATGACATTTATCGGCGCAGGCTCCGCATCTTACACATATATCCATCATAACTTTCAGGGAACGGTACTTATCAAGTCTTTCCCTGAAACCTTCATGCACAATCTCTTTCCAGTTCGGCGGAAGCTTCCAGTCATCATCGGCAGGGGACCATTCCCTTGGATTGGGAAGTCCCAGATATTCTAAATTTTTAGGTTTTGCCGGATAGCAGAAGCTGCCTTCCTTAAAATCAGGCGGAATATCCATCCATGACTTTTCGGGAACAGACCTGTCAATTTGAATCAGCTCTTCAGGTTTTGGAATATCTACCATTTCCTACTCCTTTTCTACAGGAAGTCCGGCTTCAATCATTTTTTCCCGGAACTCATTTTCGTAGTCCTCATAAGTTACAAACTTCAAATCGGGATTCCACGGGTTGATATGTCTTTTTGCACGGTTATTGTTTGCAAGGTTTCTTGTCGGATTCAGGAATACTCCGCCGGCATGCATAAGCTTGCTGAAGGGGAAGTACATGAAAAGAACGCTTACAAAGAATATGTGGACATAAAAAACACCTGTCACAGTTTCGGGAAGAGACGCAGGGTGAAATGTTGCAAGCCCCATTGTAAATTCCTTGACAGCAACAATATCCATTTTGCCGAAATATCTCATCCAGATTCCGGTGAAAGCGATTACTGCAATCACAAGAAGTGGGAAATAATCAGCTGCAAGCGACACATATCTCACCTGGGGAATTGTCAATCTTCTTATCAAAAGAAAAAGGACTCCTGCAAAAAGTGTAAATCCTGAAAGCATTATTATCGGAAGTCCTATCTGAAGGATTCCGTCTATTGTTTCAAGAAATTTAATCGCAGCAGGTACAGGTTCGAGAAAAAATCTCAAATGTCTTACAAGCACTGTTAAAAATGAATAATGAAAAATCAGACCAAACAGCCAGAGCCAGATTTCTAGATTAAAAGCCAGTCTCCCTTCCCTTATTTCATTCTTTGTATTTCTGAACAAAGATCTGAAAAGAAAAACCTCAAGCAGCATTCTTACGATAACACCCTTTGTATCTGAAGGGTTATCGAACTTGGCGTGCTTGATCCAGGGAAAAGATTTTTCCTGTCCGCATGTTGTGGGAATACGGAAAGGAACCGGAGACTTAACCCAGTCAAATAATCTAAATGCGACTCCAATCAAAAAAACTAATAGTGCGGCGTAGGGCATAAACACCCCAAAAAACCAGGTCATTCCAGGTCCTGCAACATATGCAAGTATCGCCAGAACAGCCACCACCGCCATTGAGAAGCCCAGATGTTGTTTCCACATTGCCTTTACACCTCTCTTTTTGGCAGCAAAATTAAACTTAACTCCTCCGGTATCTGAAAAAACTTATTTGCATCAAGTTTTGTTTCTTTTTTCAGACACCAACCCTATCCTATCCTTAATTTATAAAAAAACAGCATCACTGCTGTTCAAAACCACCTTTTTTAAACAATTCATGGGATATAATTTCTGTGCCCACTTCTTCAATTTCCACAAAAACATCTTTAGCTTTTAAAATATTTAATGTTCTCTCTTTAACATGTCTTGCTTTTAGTTCAAATATTTTTTCTCTGCACTCCATATAAATTTCGAATCCAATGAGTGCTGTCATATCGAGTTTTTTCGAGAACTCATCCAGCTCAGCATAAAAACTGTCAAGATTCCCCTTGAACTCGCGCCTTAAAATTTCCTTCAGAGTAAAAATAAAAGCACACGCCTTTCCGGGCCCGAATTCCTGAACAGCAGCTATTCTCATTACAGGTTCGACATATTCCTTTACCTTGTCATAATCCGGATTTCTGTTTAAAATTTCCTTGAGAAGCTCTTTGATGGATTCTCTGATATTCACTCCCACAGGATTCATGAAAAGATCGTCTTTTTTGGCAAGAAACTTGTTTTTGTCATTTGGATATGAAGCAAGAACTGCATCAAACCACATTGATGCAATTTTAGAATGCATTGATTCCGTACGTTTTTCTAAACCGGTCATTATCTGCAGATACCTCTGAATAATTAATATAAAATTTTTCCCTCTAAACTTGCGATTTATAGGAAACATGATATTTTCTGTCAAGGAAACATATTAAAATTAATAAAAAGAAACAATATAAATCTTGGGAAATAGTGTTTTGATTTTTATATACATGACCGGAAAAACACTGTTCAGGATAAAAACAGAACCACTTCAAACAATCAGGCTCTGCCCAGTTCAGAACTGCATAAAAAAGCATTCTCCGGTCAACTTCCATAATTCCTAAAAAAACAAGGAGAACAAACATGAAATCAAACCGGATTAAATTTTTCACTGATTCTGCCCTGTATCTGACATTTTCAACTCTTTTTTTTACCGGACTTCTTCTTTATACTGTCATTCCTTCGGGAAAGAGCCAGAACGCATTTTTTCTGGGTTTAAGCAGACATGGATGGAAGGATATTCATTTTTTCTTTGCCGCTCTTTTTGTAATTGTGCTATGTTTTCATCTTTTTTTAAACTTCAGTATTATCAAGGCCATGATAAAAAATCAGCTTAATAACAGACTGGGTTTTATTACTGCTCTTGCTCTGGGGTTTATTCCGCTGACAATTATTTCACTTATTATAAAACTGGTTTTTTGAAATGATCGAATACAAAATTAAACTTCAGAATACATCACTTTCCATAGGATATTTTGCTCCTGTCCCTGAAAATATAAACAGCCTGGAACAGGCCCTGGACCTTCTGACTGAAAACAGATTCGACTCTTTTATGAGAAACCATCTTCTTTCTCTTTTTTTTCAGCTGGATCAAAAAAATAAAGACAGCTTCCTTGAAAAGATATCTCAATCTACTGATCCTGTTATCAGATCATTTCAGTCAGAAATTTTATTTCAGCAGAAGAAACTTTCTTCTGCTGAAAACAGATTTTCATTCCACTCACCCCTTATTTATCTCAGGACTCTAGAATCTGAAAATAAAGAACAGCACAATTTTTTTTCTTCCTGCATAAAAAAAAATATTCAGGAACATCTTTTTATTAAAGATAAATGTCCTGACTGTTCTTTTGAGGAAGACAAAATTTCCTTTGAATTTTCTATTGACAGGATTAAAAGCAAATCCGGACGCACCGAAAACTTCAGGGAAAATACAGATTCAGTTTTTTTCGATGAAGTAATTTCCAAATTCAGTTCTCTTGGTCTTTCCTGTGGAAACGAAATGAGGCATTTCAACTCTCTTTCCCCGCATTCCATTCTCAGAAAATGGTATATGAAGACAAGAATACGAACACAAAAAGCCGGTTTTACCTTCCAGGGAGTTCAGACAAGCTATGGAAAAGGACTTGATCTTCAAAAAGCAAGAATTTCATGCCTCATGGAAATGTGTGAGAGAAGGGCATCTTTTGTTTCCGTTGAAAACATGAAGATACTGGACAAAAAGGTCTCTTCTGATCTTGTAAAAATGACTCTTTCTGAAGGAATTTCAAAGGGTCTCAACATGCTTGACCCAAACACCTTAAGACTTGAAGCACCCTATAAAGATTACCCTCTTTACTGGATGACCGCCAGAGAACTGGCAGGCCCGGGAAATGAAAAAGATATTTATATTCCTGCGCAGATTTCATTTTTGTTTCTCAATCTTGACGAGCATGATCTTTTTTCATCCCTTGACTCAACAGGCCTTGCATCTGGAGATACACCGCAAAGAGCAAAGCTTGCAGGAATTCTCGAGGCTGTTGAAAGAGACAGCGAGTTTACATCTCCCTTTGACCCTGATTTATGCTTCAGGATCAAATCGGATTCAGACGAAATAAAGCCGCTTCTTGAATTTTACAGATCAAGAGGAATAGATTTCTTTTTTCAAAAAGCTGAAAATGAAACAAAAATCCCATGCTACAAAGCTTTTGTATACGGATCAGACGGACTGATCTACAAGGGGTGCAGTGCCGATCTTAACGGAAAAAAAGCTCTTCTTGATGCCTTGTTTGAAGTGCCCTATCCGACTTTGAACAACAATCCGTCCCGGAAAATCACTTTTCCCATGCAGGAAGTATCTTTTGAAGAGCTTCCGGATTATTCAACAGGAGAAATAAAAACTGACCTGGAACTTCTTGAAAACTATTTTACTCTCAATAAAATTAAAATAATTTATTCTGAACTTACCCAGTCTTCTCTTGAAATCCCTGTATTTAAAACAATTGTACCCGGATTTGAGTTAAACGGAGATTTTGACAGTTACCACAGGGTGAGCAGGAGGCAGTTCAATAAATTTAAAAAAATTTTTACCCTCAGATAATAATCTTACGCATTATTTTCACAATTATCAGGCGCCGGAAAGGTTCTTCTCAAGACACCCGGCAATGGCGTTGAATAAAATATCTGCATCAAAAGGTTTTGATATATAGTCAGTCATGCCGGCTTCAAGACATCTTTTTTTATCTCCGGCCATTGCATGGGCTGTAAGAGCAATTATGGGAACTCCCCGAAGTCCGTTTTCCGCTTCAAACCGCCTTATCGACCTTGATGTTTCTACACCGTTCATAACCGGCATCTGAACATCCATGAGTATAATGTCAAATCTATCCTTTTTTGACATATCAAGAGCTTCCATTCCGTTTCTGGCAACAATAATTTCTGTATCTATATTTTTCAGGTATCTTATTGCAAGTTCAACGTTTACTTCATTGTCTTCTGCTATAAGAATCCTGATTTTCTTGCTGCCGTTTTTTTTCTGCCAGTTTTTTATATAATCAAATGAATCTTTTTTTAAGACCTTGGTACTGATTCTTGAGTTCATCTGCCGTGAATAATTCTTATTGAACTCAAGAAAGGGGATATTGAAACTAAACTCAGATCCCAGACCTTCATCACTTTTAACCTTTAGCACCCCTCCCATTAAACTAATGAGCTCTTTTGTGATGGAAAGTCCCAGTCCGGTACCGCCGAAATTTCTTGATATTGAATCATCCGCCTGGGTAAAATTTTCAAAAATTTTTTCAATGCTGTTTTCTGAGATTCCTATTCCTGTATCTCTTACCACGAAAAAAACATTTCTCGTATTTCCCTTTCCGGAAAGCCGGACTGATACAGAGACCCCTCCCTCAGAAGTAAACTTTACTGCATTCCCGATTATATTAAGAAGTATCTGATGCAGTCTTGTTTCATCTGAAATTATTATTTCAGGAACAGTAATATCCACATCTGTTTCAAAAAAAAGATTTTTACCTTTAATTGAAGGCATCAAAATTTCTTTTATATTTTCTATAAGTCCTCTTATCTCTACAGGTTCAGTCCGCAGAATAAGCTGGCCTGATTCAATCTTTGAAAAATCAAGAATATCATTTATTATCCCCAGCAGAGTATTGGAAGATTTTATAATGACTTCAACCTGCTTTTTCTGATCAGAGTCGAGCTGAGTTTGCCGCAAAAGCTTAGCCATTCCTATAACTCCACTCATGGGAGTTCTGATTTCATGACTCATATTGGCCAGAAACCTGCTTTTGGCCTCACTTGCAGCTTCCGCCTGCTCTTTTGCGTACTCAAGAGCTTTTTCAGCTTTTTTCCTTGCGGAAATATCTCTGGTAATCCCCCTGAAACCTTTGATCTGCCCTTTTTTACCCTTAAGAGGAGTAACTGAAGTTTCAAGATAAATTCTGTTTCCACTTTTATGAAATGCTTCATAAGAAACACCTTTTAAAGGCTGCCCTGTAACAAAGACCTCATTGAATTTATCTGAAAGCTTTTCAATTTCTTCAGGATTCATTGTCACCCTGAAATCAGAACCTACAATCTCCTCAAGAGAGTAACCGAACAGTTTCTCAACAGGCTTTGTTGCAAAGGTTACAACACCCTTTAAATCTACTTCATAATATCCGTCTTCAACTTCATCGAGAATTTCCCTGTAGCGCACCGCATCAGCCGACACTCTGTTCAGCCTGCAGAAAACTGCTGTAAAAGCATAAATCACCAGAAAAAAACCTATTAAAATCAGAAACAGCTCAGAAAACATTATTTTTCTCCAACCAGTCAAAGCATGGGAAAAGATCTTCTTCCCTGTGAGGTTCAAGGGTTATTGTTATTCTGCCTTTGTTAACATTTAAAAATTTTATCAATGGAGCAAAATTTATTCCCCCTTTTCCCGGAGGAAGATGCAAATCATTTTTCCCGTCGTTATCATGAAGATGAATTTCTCTGATAAATTTTCCAGTTTTTTCAAGCCAGCTTTCAAGGGGGTCTGTTCCAAAGGCAAAATGATGGCCTGTATCAAAACAAAATCCACCCTTTTTTTTGCTTACTGCTTCAATCAGAGGCAGAATTTCTTCCGGGGTTCTTTCGTAAACATTTTCAAGCAAAACCGTAATATTCTTGTCAAATGCAAATGATGCCAGTTCATAATAAAATTCTCAGATTTTTTACAACCATTAGTACCTGAGAAAATCATGCCTCCTGTAATCATATCCAGGATGAATCACAATTGAAGATGCATTTAGTATCTCGGCATAATTAACTGCATCATAAATTCTTT
>JBFWJK010000089.1:0-13338 GCA_050253255.1 Desulfobacteraceae bacterium
TATGGATAACTTTTGTCATCCTTTAAAATAATATTGTATTTGGGCTTGTTTTTTTTTATCAGTGCGGACTCTAAAAGAAAGGCTTCCTTTTCATTTGAAGTAACAATAAATTCAAAATCCCTTACCATTGAAACAAGTATTGATGTTTTGAATGAGTCCTTTTCTTTTCTGCGAAAATAAGTGCTAAGCCTGTTTCGTAAATTCTTTGCCTTTCCCACATATAAAATATTGCCGTTTTCATCCTTCATGATGTAAACGCCGGGCTTTAATGGAGACTTTGCTGTTTTTTCAGCCAGAAATTCACTTATTTTCAGATTCATTTCTTTTTACCGGTTTTTTTCTTTAAAGCTTCAATTCTGTCTCTGTATTTTGCAGCCTTTTCAAATTCAAGGTTTGATGCAGCCTTGTTCATTAAATCTTCAAGCTTCTTAATCTCCAGTTCAGGGTTTGATTCTGTTCCGAAAAGCTCATGGTCTTCAGCCGCCATCTTAATTTCAGTTTCTTCAAAAAATCTGAATTTTTCCTTTTCCCTGTCATCGATAAAAAATCCTGAAAGATCCTTTTTAATTGATCTTGGAGTTATATTGTTGTCTTTATTGAATTTCTGCTGGATTTTTCTTCTTCGTGAAGTTTCAGAGATTGCTTCCTTCATGGACGGAGTTACCCTGTCAGCATAAAGAATGACCCTTCCGTCAACATTTCTTGCAGCACGACCGAATGTCTGAATAAGGGAGCGTGCTGAACGAAGAAATCCTTCTTTATCAGCATCCAGAATTGCAACAAGAGAAACTTCAGGAATATCAAGTCCTTCCCTTAAAAGATTTATTCCTATAAGTACATCAAACCTGTTGTTCCTCAAATCATTTATTATTTCTATTCTTTCAATGGTGTCTATATCAGAGTGAAGATATCTTACCCTGATTCCAAGATCTTCAAGATAATCGGTAAGGTCTTCGGCCATTCTCTTTGTAAGGGTTGTTACAAGAACTTTTCCGCCTTTTGAAATATTGATCTTTATTTCATCGTAAATATCATCTACCTGATCCGATGCTGGCCTGATTTCAATTTCCGGATCAACAAGTCCTGTTGGTCTTACAATCTGCTCCACAATATTTTCTTTGCCTGACTTTGTCATTTCATATTCAGCAGGAGTTGCAGAAACATAAATTGCCTGCCTGATTTTTTCCTGGAACTCATCAAATTTCAAAGGTCTGTTGTCTAGAGCTGAAGGGAGCCTGAATCCGAATTCCACAAGGGTTGATTTTCTTGAAAAATCTCCGTTGTACATTCCCCTGACCTGGGGCACTCCGATGTGGGATTCATCGAGAATAACAAAAAAATCATCGGGAAAATAATCTATCATGGTTGGAGGCGGTTCACCCGGATTTCTTCCTGTAAGATGTCTTGAATAATTTTCAATTCCTGTACAGTGTCCAAGTTCCTGCATCATTTCAAGATCATATCTTGTACGCTCGTCAATTCTCTGTGCTTCAATCAGTTTGGTTTCCCTGTGAAAAAATTCAAGCCTTTCCTTTAGTTCTTTTTTTATATTTTCAATTGCTTTGTTTCTTTTATTCTGCTGGGTAACATAATGACTTCCGGGAAATATGCTTACCCTTGGTATTTTTCTTAAATTTGTTCCTTTTAAAGGATCAATTTCATAGATCGACTCTACATCATCTCCGAAGAACTCAATTCTTACAGCCTTTTCCTCTTCATAGGCCGGAAAAATATCAACCCTGTCACCCCTTATTCTGAAAGTTCCCCTGTGAAAATCTGTATCATTTCTCTGGTACTGGATTGAAACAAGTTTTTTTGCAAGTTTGTCCCTTGATATTTCCATATCTTCATGAATATCAACCTTAAGTCCCAGGTATTCATCAGGATCACCAAGACCGTAAATACATGAAACACTTGCCACAATAATTACGTCACGCCTTGTCAGAAGTGACATTGTTGCAGAATGCCTCATTTTATCGATTCTTTCATTCATAGAAGAATCTTTTTGAATATATGTATCAGAAGAAGGGAGATAAGCTTCAGGCTGGTAATAATCATAATAGCTTACAAAATATTCAACAGCATTTTCAGGGAAAAACTGTTTGAATTCATTGTAAAGCTGTGCTGCAAGGGTTTTATTGGGAGCAATTACAAGGGCCGGCCTTTCCACCTTTTCAATAACATTTGCCATTGTAAAGGTCTTGCCTGAACCTGTAACACCTAAAAGGACCTGATGAGGAACTCCTTTTTTAAGTCCCTCTGTTAAAAAATCAATAGCCTGAGGCTGATCGCCTGCAGGCTTGAATTCTGACTTTAATTTAAAAATTCCCATATTTTAATCCTGAATTGGAGTGAAAATATGCACCGGTAAATTCAAACTTTACTGGTAAAAACGGATGCCTTATTTTTCTTTGACTGTTTCATGAAACATTTTTTTATCTCAATCCTCAAAGGTTCAGAATAAATTCAGCAGCCGTTCCTGTTCAAGACTCAAATTATTTTATGCAAATTTCCAGATAGTTTTATCAGGTTTATCCTCTAAAACAACTCCCATTTGTGCAAGGTTGTCCCTTATTTCATCTGCTCTCTTAAAGTCCTTGTTTTTTCTTGCAGCCTTTCTTTCCTCGATCAGAGCTTCAATCTCTTCAGGCGATATTTTCTCACCGCCTTTTGAAGGCTTGCCCCTGAAATAATCATCAGCACTCAAAAGCAAAATTCCAAGGCAGTTACCCATTTTTACAATTTCATCTGCGATTAAATGTGCTTTTTTAAGGTTTTCACCTGAATCGATTATTCTGTTTGCCTCTCTTACACCTTCAAATATTGTTCCAATGGCCTTTGCAGTATTGAAATCATCATCCATTGCTTCCATGAATTCATTCCAGAATTTTGAATGCTCCTGATTTTTAGAATCTGATTTTATTTCACCTGTTCTTTCAAAAAGAGAATAAATTCTGTCAAGGGAAGTTTCAGCTTCCTTCAGTGAATCATGTGTAAAATCAATCGGAGACCTGTAATGCTTGGAAAGAAGAAAAAATCTTACAACTTCAGGATGCCATGACTTAAGTGTATCCTTGATAGTAAGAAAATTATTAAGAGATTTTGACATTTTTTCATGGTCAATTCTCACAAACCCGTTGTGCATCCAGTAATTGGCAAAACTTGTTCCGTGTGCGGCCTCAGACTGGGCAATTTCATTTTCATGGTGCGGAAAAATAAGGTCTTTTCCTCCTCCGTGAATATCAAAGCTCTGTCCCAGATATTTTGAACTCATTGCAGAACATTCAATATGCCATCCGGGCCTCCCCTTTCCAAAAGGAGTTTCCCAGTAAGGTTCTCCGGGCTTTGCACTTTTCCACAGAGCAAAATCAAAGGGAGATTCCTTTCTCTCGTCAATTTCTATTCTTGCTCCTGCTTTCATGTCTTCAAGGGATCTTCCGGAAAGCTTGCCGTAATCTTTAAATTTTTCAACTCTGAAATAAACATCACCTTCAACTTCGTAGGCATATCCCTTTTCAATAAGATCCTGAACAAGTTCAACAATTTCATTTATATGCTCTGTTGCTTTTGGTTCATAATCAGGTTTCAAAGCATTGAGAGCTGTCATGTCCTTTGTGAATTCATCTATGAATTTAAGTGAAACTTCTTCAGAAGTCATTTTGGATTCATTGGCTCTTTTGATGATCTTGTCGTCAACATCAGTAAAATTTCTCACATAGGTTACATTGTATCCAAGAAATCTGAAATATCTCACAACAGTATCAAAAACAACCACAGACCTTGCATGCCCGATATGGCTGTAATCATAAACTGTAGGTCCGCATACATAAATATTGACATTATTTTCTTTTACAGGAACAAAATCTTCTTTCTGTCCTGAAAGAGTATTGTAAATTTTAAGGCTCATTTATTATCCTTCAAACAAATTTCAGGTTAACGGTCAAAAGGGAAATATTAAATATTTTTTGTTTATTTTCAAGATATAATAATGTGGCAGGCAATCAGTCTTTTATAAGAAGTACTGTACAAAGGGATGCAATCCCCTCTTTTCTTCCTGTAAATCCTAATTTTTCCGTTGTAGTGGCAGAAACATTTATTCTGGAGGGATCAACATTTAAATATTCGGCAATATTTGATTTTATCTGATTTTTATAAGGAGAAAGCTTTGGTTTTTCAGCAATTACAATTATATCAGCATTTGAAAGAGTAAAGCCGGATTCTTTGACAAGATCATAGGATTTTTTTAAAAGAATAAAACTTTGTATATTTTTGTATTTATCATCGTTATCAGGGAAATGTTCTCCTATATCTCCAAGACCTGCTGCTCCAAGAACTGCATCTGTGAGCGCATGCAGAAGAACATCTGCATCAGAATGCCCTTTAAGACCGAATTCATAAGGAATTTCAACACCGCCAAGAATAAGTTTTCTTTTTTTTTCAAATTTATGAACATCAAAACCTATACCTGTTCTTATATCCATTATAAAATCCTCATTAAATAAAATCCTGCTGCGGCAGAACCTATTCCAAGCAAAAGATGAAGAAAAATATATAAAGACATAACAATAAAGTTATTATCCTTTAAAAGGAAAACAGCTTCAATTGAAAAAGTTGAATAAGTGGTAAACGCACCTAAAAATCCTGCAAGCAGAAGATATCTCAAATTTTCAGGAATCATCGAGTGATAAATCATATAACCGTTGGCAAGCCCCATGATAAAGCTTCCGATTATATTAACTGTTAATGTTCCAAGGGGAACTAAAGGACGTGGAAATAATTCTGTAATAAATATTGAGACAAGATATCTCAGTACTGCGCCGAAAAAACCGCCTGTTCCTACAAATATGAGCTTTACCATAAAATCTCCGGATGTTTGATTCCGAAAACTTTATATTATGAAGGAAACCGGGTTGTAAAGAAGATTATCCCTTTATCAGTTTATGCTGTGGGAAACAACTTCTATGTTAAAAGCCTTCTGAATAAGATTCAAAAGAAGATTCAGGCTGTATGTATCCATAGCATTAGTATCCCAGCCCAGGGCACGAAGGGTTTCATTGATTGATTCAAGGGTGAAAAAACCTCCCTCTTTCACAATCTGGTAGGTATCTTTAACAAGTTTTTCAACCTGAGTTGATGTGTAGCCTTTGTCAACCAGCCTGAAAAAAAGCGTGGCACATAAATCAGCGGAATTCATTGAAGCAGTCTCTAACATAAATATTCTCCTTACTAAATTATTTGTTTTTAATACTTATTAATAAAATTAATTATTATATGTCCATAGGGAAAATGCTTTATTTGCATGGGGGCTGCTCCCGATTTCATAAGTAAACCCCAAATTAAATCCATGACTTAATAAAACAATTTATGTTAGAGGTTAATAAGTAATTTGTAATAAATTCAATAAATCCAGATTAAATTTTTTTAACTGCTTTTGGAGTGTTTTTTATTTTTCCCAGTATTATCAGGCAATAATCGATTGAAATCCCATATTTCAAATGCAAAAAATACTAATTTACAGAAAAACTTCTATTTTAAACTGTGAAATACTCAATTATGGTTGAAATTATCGTTTCATATGCTAAATAAGAATTAATTTTTAACCTAAACGGAGCTTTCTTTTTGAACGACAAAAAAAAAGTACTCATTATAGACGATCATCCTCTGTTCAGAGAAGGACTCAAGTCCATAGTTGAATCTCACAGGGAGATCGAAGTTGCAGGAGAAGCAGGCAATGCCAGAAGCGGCATGGAAATGATAAAGAAAATCAAGCCTGATCTTGCAATTGTAGATATTTCGCTCCCTGACAAAAACGGAATTAATCTTACCAAGGAAATCCTTGAATCATACCCTGATATGAAAATTCTCATTGTCAGCATGCATGCAAAAATTGATTATATTTCCGAAGCTTTTCAGGCAGGAGCAAAGGGATACATTGCAAAGGATTCAGCTTCCGACAGACTGATTCAGGGCATAGAGACTGTTCTTTCAAATGATTATTTCCTCGACTCTTCCGTATCACACCAGGTTGTTGAAAAACTTATGCAGTTTCCTGTAAAACAGGCAAAAATAGCAGATAATGAGTATGGAAAGCTTACTCCAAGGGAGCAGGAAGTAATGAGACTTCTTGCAGAGGGTACAGCACCCAAGGAAATTGCAGACCAGCTCTGCATAAGCCCGAAAACAGTAGAAAACCACAGAGCTAACATAATGAAAAAACTAGACATTCACTCAACAATGGAGCTCGTCAAATATGCTGCCAGACTTGGACTCATAGATCTAGATCTGTGGAAAGAATAATAATTTAGGGAAAAATCACAACATTCCGTGATTTTTCCCCTGCTCCTCCTTAAATATTTCATTTAATCCTGGTCACCATTTAAAAATCAAACAGGTATTTTTTTTAAAGATATAATTTTTTTCTCCATTAAAAAAACATTTAATACGGTATCCTGTCCAGACAATTGCTTAAATCTCTTATTGGCTCACCACAATGTTTTTTGAGAAAAAATTGACATTTAAAATAAGCTTATTAGTTTTTTTATTAAATATGCATGTTATATAACATCTTAAAAACAAAATATTTTTTTAATCTTTCAATTTAAATTTTAAGTTTTATTTTTTGATTCAAATAACTTAATGAAAGGTGAAACCATGAGAAAATTAATTATAACAGCTTTATTCTCTGCTTTTATTGCAGTGCTTGTGTCTCCGGCAGCATGGGCTCAGTCAGAAAAAACAGATTCTGCTGTAAAAGAAGTTAAAAAAGAGACCAGGGAACTGTTGAATGCACTTAAAAACTACACTGCCAAACAGCGTGAAGAAGCTGTAAAGCACGCTGAAAAAGCAATGGATAAAATGGACAGAAAAATTGAAACACTTGAAGACCGTATTGACAGCAGATGGGATAAAATGGACAGCGAAGCAAGAGAAAAAGCCCGCACAGCCCTGAAAAAACTGCGCGAACAAAGAAACACTCTTTCTGAATGGTACGGAAGTTTTAAAAACAGTTCGGAAAACGCATGGGATCAGATGAAAAACGGGTTCTCAGAAGCTTATCGTTCATTGAGTCAATCATGGGAAAAGGCAATGGACAAATTTGATGAAGACAAATAATCGATTTTAATCCTGCTTAAACTGAATTAAATTCCGGTTCTTTACAGATTATCTGAAGGAGTTAAAGAACCGGAAAAAACTCCTGAAATAAAACTTACCAGTAACAACTATTCAATCATCAATATCATCGTAAAATTTTTCTGCACAATCAGGACATATTCCGTGACTGAATTCTGCATCGGAATGTTCTTTTACATATGCTTCAATCTGATTCCAGTATCCTTTATCATCGCGTATTTTTTTACATACACAGCAGATCGGGATAATGCCCCTCAAAGTTCTGATCTCGGCCAGAGCCTTTTCAAGTTTTTTCTTTTCACTTAAAAGATCGTCACTTGCCTGCTTACGTTCTGTAATGTCTCTGACAAGCTCTTCAGTTCCAATAATATTTCCATTTTCATCTGTAATAAGCTTCAGATTGCATAAAGACCAGAACCGGGTTCCGTCATTTGTCTTCTTCATTATTTCCCGGTTATGCAAAACACCGTCTTTAAGCAGTTCTGAAAAAACAGCATCTCTTTCTTCGGGATGCACATAAAGGGTCCTGATATGATGTCCTGTCATTTCATCCGGTGAATTATAACCGCAAAGCCTTGCCATGGAAAGATTAGCCATTGTTATTATCTCATTCCTGTCAGTTCTCAGAAAACCCTCTTCCATAAGCTCGAACAATGACCGGTATTTTCCCTCACTTTTACGCAGGTTGTCATGACTTTCCTTTAGTTCTCTGGATAAAAAACGATAAGGGTCTTTTAATCCGGTTTTTATTATTGCAAGGTATATAAGATAAAATGACACAAGCTTTAAAAAATGCCCTATAAGATTTGAGAGGCCGTAAACACTCAGATAAAAAGTAAAAAACAGCTCAGCTGCTATTGTTATGATAATTGAGACCGCAAGCAGCCTGAACAGTTTTTCATCAAATTCCTGCCGGCTCCTGAAAAGAAGAAAAAGGGCTCCCAGCAGTATGAGACATATTATGTATTCACTGTTTTTCTTGAACTCCGTAAGGCCTGAACCTTCAATATAGCAGGAAGGAAATACCGGAATCCAGAAAACTGACGCAAGAATCATCACAACAGCAAAAAGATAAATAAAAAAGATCAGCCCTGCATTGAGCTTTCTTTTAAAAAAAACCGGAGCTGAAAGAAGTGTAATGCTTTCCATATAACGGGCCGCAATCCAGAACTGGGTCGGTAGATCTGAATCATACCCTGTGAATATGGGCATCCCTTTGTAAGAAAGCGTATGAATCAGGTCAAGAAAAGCAATAAAAAGAAATGCAATTCCAAGAAACAGAAGATAGTTGTTGTCAAGCATCCGGCGTGAATTCCATGCAATGATAAAAATGGTAGATCCGACATAGACACTGAAAAGTTCTGCAATGGTATGAAAAAGAAGGTAATTGTACCGGCTCGAAAAATAAAAAGCCATAAAGACCAGAATATACAAAAAAGCTGTCAAAATTTTACTGCTTTGTAATTTTACTTCATCTGAAACAGATTGATCAGCAATCATTTCTTTCAGCATCAGCCCCCCGGTTCAAAGTTTATGTCATGACACCAGACTTACATCTTGACCTTATAACTTTTCACTGCCCCAGTAAGAAACCGGTCAGTGAAAATATCTCTTTGTTATAAAGTAAAAAAACATGGCAGAATGTATCTGAATGATGAAAATAATTGTTTTTTCAGAAGATCAAATTCAAATTGTGATTTAAAACCTGAAATCAGCAGTTTGATTAAATGACTGTTTTTAAGCCGTTAAAAGAATAAAATGATATTACACCAATGCCGAGCCATAAGTAAAATTATTTAAAAAAATTTATGACTCCGGCCACTGAATCGTTCAGAATGTTCTGCTGTCAGTAAAATTTTATTTTTTCTGCATGAAGTGCAGACAGGCAGTACTTTAAACAATTTAAATTCTACATTTTCAAAGTCTTATAATCAGATTACTTATAATTTTAACACTGTTTAATCAGATATTCTGACAGCCTCCGGCCGGAAGCTTCATTATTACAGTCGGAAACCCTGCAGGATTATTGCCTGCTTTTTTAAAGTCAAAAAAACCGAACCCAGTATAGAGAATTCTGGCCCCTTTCCCTTCTTTTACTGAATCATCAAATGTCTGAACAAAAATATCCCTGTCTTTGTCCAGATGATTCAATGCCGAACTTAGAAGTGATTTACCATATCCCATCGATCTGTATTCCTCTGAGACTGCAAACCACAGAATTTCATTCAAATCTTTTGATACTATTACCCCGCCTGCAAGAACTTCTTCCCCTTTTTTGTCATTCACACGAATGCACAAGGCATTTTTGTCTTCAACAGCCTGCTTCAATGCCATTTGAAATGTTTTTTCCTCAGTCATAGGACCAAACAGGTATTCCACTTCCCCTGCCAGACTTATCCATGATCTGTAGTCAGATAAAACTGAATATTCAGCTTTCATATCACCCTTTTAAATTTTAATTTTGTCCGCATTTATCTGAAGCCGGCCCGTGCAGGGATTATAAAACCATGTCCATGACTTTTCAGACAACTTAAATATTACAAACCGGAAGAATCTTCCCAAAAAAAATGAACATTAAAAAATTCATTGAATACAAATCATTTAACCTGATATTAATAATCATTAATAAAACTTTATTGCAAAACTTTTAAAAAATTATTTGACCCTGATTACTGCAAGTTGTTCAGTACTTACATTTCCAGAAACAGCTTCAGCTTTTAAACACATATTAAGCAGAAAGCCTGCATCTTTTACAAACCGGATAAAGTTCAATATATGGGAAAAAATATAAAAAAATGAAACTATCAAGAAACAGGCTTCACGAAATTATTTTTGAGGCTGACACAAAAGCCGGTAAAATATTTGACATTATTCTTATTATATCGATCACTGCAAGCGTTCTTGTAGTCATGGCGGACAGCGTAGCTTCACTCAACAGCTCTTTTGGAAATTATTTTTATGCTGCCGAATGGTTTTTTACTATCTTATTTACTGCTGAATATTTTTTAAGAATTATCAGTGTTAAAAAACCTCTCAAATACTGTTTCAGTTTCTTCGGCATAATAGATCTTCTTGCAGTTATTCCCACCTATATAAGCATATTGATTCCTGCTTCCAGGTATCTTCTTGTTATAAGAATTTTGAGGGTCTTAAGAATATTCCGGGTACTCAAACTGGCCAAGTATCTGGGAGAAGCAAAAATACTCAGGGAGGCTCTTGCTGCATCGGGCAGAAAAATTACTGTATTCATATCAACAGTAATGACGCTTGTGGTTATATTCGGATCACTTATGTATCTTGTTGAAGGGCCTGCAAACGGATTCACCAGCATACCAATGAGCATTTACTGGTCTATTGTCACAATGACTACTGTAGGCTACGGCGACATTTCACCCGGCACGCCCCAGGGACAGGCGCTTGCTTCTTTTATAATGATTCTTGGATATGGAATTATTGCCGTTCCAACAGGGATTGTAACAGCCGAGCTGACCTGGAAAAAATCAAGAGAGATTACAACTCAGGCCTGCCCTGAATGCATGGCTGAAGGCCATGACAAAGATGCCTTATACTGCAAATACTGCTCAGCAAAACTAAACAACTGATTATATATTTTGGGCTGATCCAAAAAATCTGTATAAAGGAAAAGTTGGGACTATTTGCTTCAATACCTGTATGCAAAATTTAAATAAAAAAAAGAATTTAAATTCTATTTCACATTAATTTTAATATTGTTTTTCAGGAAGTGGTAATACTTTATAAAATCAGAAAATAAAAAACCTTCCTGACTGTTTCAGGTCAGGAAGGTTTTATTTTTATAATTTATCCTGCTACATCAATTCCAAGTTCGCAGCCAAGATGTTTATCGGGATTTTCGCAGCGGAAATTTCTTTCCCTTACATCTACATGTCCTCTTTCTTCTTCTTCTCTTGTCTCAATATAGTTTTCAATTTTATTATTTTCCATTTTATACCTCTTATATTGTCAGGTGTTCATATTTTCTTTTTCATGAACACAAGTTAATATTAGATATATAAAAGTCAAGTAGACAAAACTATTTTTTTATATTTTTTTTAATTTTTTATTTTATTCGAGGTGTTATATTAAAAATAATCATATTTCAGATTAACATACTGATATCACAAGGTGAACCAATGAGAGCTTTTTTTCTTGCATTTATTCTTTTTTCCTTTATTTCTGCACCTGAAATTTTTCCCATGGGATCAGCTGTTGAAGAAGGGGGCGCAGTTTTTGAATCTGTATATATAAGCGGAAATAACAGGCTGTTTCTAAGAGGAACTGCAACTTACAGGTATCTCATGGTTATCAAGGCTTATTCAGGAGCCCTTTATATGAAAAAAGAAGATGATTCGGAAAAAATTCTGGAAGAAATTCCCAAAAGACTTGTTCTTGAATATTTTCATAATATTAAAGCCGAAGATTTCTTAAAGGCCACAAAAGAAATGATAAGAAAAAATTTTACGGACAGAGAATTTGAAGAGTTAAGGGACAACCTTAAAATTCTCGGTAAAACCTACAGGGATGTAAATCCCGGAGACAGATACTCAATAACCTATTTTCCGGATACAGGCACAGAACTCGCTCTGAACGGAGAAGTCCTTAATATTTTCAAAGGCAGTATCTTTGCAAAAGCTATGTTTTCAATATGGCTGGGTAAAAAACCGATAGACAAGTCTTTCAGAGACAAGCTTCTGAACAGTTCAGTGGAATAACTCAATCCTCTGCATTGACTGAACATGCAGAGGATTGAAAAATCAAAATATTCTTAAATCAAAAATCTTATTTAAAAAGACCCGCTGTTATTCCAGAAAACAAGAGAGGAAGAGTTTGAATCAGATCCGCCCAGAACAAGCTCCGGGAAACCGTCATTATTTAAATCCACAAGTTTTGTAGAGGTCCAGTTGTTTTCTGTCATATATTGTTTCTCGATACTCCTGGTCCTGCGTGTAAAATTTCCAGAACCGTCATTTACAAGTATTCTGATTCTGTCAGAAACACTGACATCATCCCCAAGCATATCGGTAAATACAATATCTATATCACCGTCCATGTCAATGTCTCCAACATCTGTTGAATGTGTAAAACCTTTATAATTCAATGTTTCGGATGTGCCGGTCTCAACACGGAGTTTTCCGTCTGCCTGCTGGAATAGAATCAGGTTACCCTGCCCCGGATACGGTTCCCAGTCAAAGCCTGTGTTTGCTATAAGAATATCGGTCAGACCATCTCCGTTGAAATCGGCTGTTGCTGTATCCCTGAGATGGGTGATCTGCGGGACAGCTCCGGCAAAAACAGATTCGGTATTTTCTGTAAAATCACCGTTACCATCGTTCAGAAACACTGTCAGTTCAACAGTTTCATCAATAAAGCCGCTGTTTTTCCATTTCGGCCCTCCGTAAAAAAGGTCAGGAAGCCCGTCAAGGTTGATATCTGCAATTACCGGAGCCATTGGGAAAGCTGTATAATCCCATCCTTTTTTCAGATTTACAAAAGTTTTTGAAGGATCAGTAAACGTCATTGTACCTGAAGGAACAAGATCGTTTTCATACAAAGACCATTTCAGAACCTGATCTGCAGGAACAGCCCAGGAATCGATTACATGGTTAATAATATCAGTGTCACCGTCATTATCATAGTCAATGGGAAGAAGTGCACCCGCCGCAGTAAGATCAGACTGTGCAACAGGAGCAAATGAACCGTCTGTCTGTCGAATCAGAGGCGGCAGTAAAATGTCCGCCTGATCAGTATGTCCTACAATATCAGGCTTTGAATCACCGTTCAGATCCGCAAAATAAATTTTCTCTATCCATTTCCAGTTTGTTCCAAGACCCGGGAAATAACGGTTCGTTGCATCAGTAAAAGTTTTGTCTCCGTTATTGATCAATGCCTGCAGATATCCTTGCTGATAAAAAGGATTCTCTTTTGTACGGGCCAGGACCAGATCCATATAGCCGTCATTGTTCAGATCAATAGCTTCAATCTCAGTAACAACCCCGAAATCAGCCACAGCAGTAAGCAGCGCTGCTTTACTGCCGCTGTCTGTACCGCCCCCATCTTTACTTCGTAAGCGCTCAATAAACCCCATCTACAAAAGCCTAAAAAGACCATTTATAATACAGGCCATGAAAAATAAAACCATGGAGTCTTGTAAAAATGGAATCAAAATCAAAACGCTCAAATCCCGAGCTT